>CACXED010000328.1 GCA_902766575.1 uncultured Ruminococcus sp.
ATGTCTCGCGTGAAGATCTCATCAACGCCAAAGCCGAGCCTGAAAAATACCGGAATCTGCGGGTTCGCGTTTCGGGATTTTCGGAGTATTTCGTCACGCTCAACAACGCGCTTCAGGACGAGATTATCGCGCGCACTCAGCATGACGACTGAACGCGACGGCAAGTATAATTATGGAAGAAAAAAAGACGACAGTATTTGATATTCAGCGCGGCTCCTATGTCGATGGCCCGGGCGTCAGAACGACTGTTTTCATAAAGGGCTGCAATCTGTCCTGCGCGTGGTGTCACAATCCCGAAAGCAGGTCGGCAAAGCCGGAGCGGATGTGGTATGATAACAGCTGCGTCCGCTGCGGAAAATGTTCCGAGGTCTGCCCCGAAAAGGCGGTCGCATACGATTTTGAAAGCGGGAAGCCCGTCCTTGATAAAGACAAATGCAGTCTCTGCGGGAAATGCGCTTTTGAGTGCCTGAACGACGCGATAAAAATCTGCGGAAAGGAAATGAGCACCGGAGAAATATTCGGGGTGATAGAAAAAGACCGGATATTCTACGAAGCTACCGGCGGCGGAATGACAATATCCGGCGGCGAATGTATGCTGAATCCCGATTTTGTCGCGGAGCTTCTCAGAAAATGCTGCGAAGCTGATATTCACACGGCTGTTGATACTGCCGGATGCGTGCCGTGGGAAAATTTTGAAAAGGTGCTCGGATATACAGATTTGTTTTTATATGACGTCAAATGTATCACGCCTGAGCTGCACCGGCAGTATGTCGGAGCGGACAATTCTCTGATACTCGAGAATTATAAACGTCTGCTGTCAGCCGGCTGCCGGGTTATCGTGCGAATCCCGATGATACCCGATTGCAGCGCGAATGATGCGGAATTTGCGAAAATCAGCGAATTTCTGCACCGATATCCTCCGGAAAAGGTAGAGCTGCTCCCGTATCATGCGATGGGCGAGAGCAAATTCCGCGCATTGGGACTCGGCGAGCCAAGGCTCTTCAAAGCGCCTTCCGATGAGGCAATGCGCCGATACCGCGATTTGGTACACGACCTGAACTCATAAATAATGCCGGTGCATGACTGGGGGACATCAACCATGTGATATAATCCCCTTAGAGTAGACACTTGAAAAAACAAAAAGATTCAAGACTACACTAAGGGGGTTAAATTATGTCAAAAAGAAGAAAGCAACGGAAATATAGCACGGAAATAAAGCAACAAGCAGTAGAATCGTACTTGAACGGCGAGGGGAGTTTGCGAACAATTTGTAAAAAATACGGAATTTCAGTCGATAGTGTCCTCAGACGGTGGATTATGTGGTATAATGGTCATGGAGAATATAAGGAGCGCAGCCGCGCCAAAGGAGAAGTCTATATGACCAAGGGAAGGAAGACCACACAGGCAGAACGTGCAGAGATTGTAGCATTCTGTATCGAGCACAATAAGGATTACGGATTGACGGTAGAAACCTACAACGTTTCGTATCAGCAGATCTATGCCTGGGTACGCAAGTTTGAAGAAGGTGGTGTGGACAAACTCAGAGACAACCGAGGCAGAACGAAGCCGGTCGAGGAAATGTCTGAAGTTGAAAAGCTGAAAGCAACGATGAAGATACTTGAAGCTAAGAACAGACAGCTTGAAATTGAAAATGCGTTCATAAAAAAACTGCAGGAACTGAAAGGCGGTGGTCGCTGACCGGAGTGCGTCAGGAGCATATATACATAGCTATTGAATTTCTTAATACACATATGGGCTATTCCGTAAAGGAAATGTGCGCTGCATTAAAATTAAACAGATCTTCCTACTACAAGTGGAAGCAGAGAAAGCAAAGCAAAAGTGAGCTTTTGAACATGCAGATCACAGAATACGTAAAGGATTTCTATGAGGAAAGCAACGGAGTTCTCGGATACAGACAGATGTGCATTTATATTAACCGTGAGAAGACAGCCGAGCTTCCTCACAGTATTAACTTAAAGAGAGTTCGCCGTATTATGCGGATACTTGGTCTGAAATCCGTCATCCGTAGGAAACGTCCGGATTACGTGAAGTCTACACCTGAAATCACTGCCGAGAACGTGCTTAACAGAGACTTCAAAGCGACTGTTCCGTTTGAAAAATGGGTTACCGACGTTACGGAATTTAAGTATTACGTTGGTACCAAAGTGAAGAAGCTATATCTTTCTGCCATCCTTGATCTTTATGACAGACGTATTATTGCATACAAGATAGGTGACAGCAACAACAATGAATTGGTTTTTTCAACTTTTGACGAAGCAACAAGTCTTTATCCTGACGCAAAGCCTATTTTTCATAGCGACAGAGGATTTCAGTACACAAACAAGGTGTTTCACCAAAAACTTGTGGATGCGGGTATGATCCAAAGTATGTCCCGGGTCGGCAGATGCCTTGACAACGCTCCGATGGAGGGCTGGTGGGGTATCTTGAAGTCAGAGATGTATTATCTCAAGAAGTTCACAAGCCGCGAAGAACTTGTTTCCGCTATTGAAAATTAGAGTCTGAATATCGAACCGTGTAAATGGCAAAAATAACTCCAGAAACAAAATCAAGGAGAAAAGCCATGAAACAAACGAACAACAGACTCAGTGAAAAAGAAATGGAGCTCGCCCGGATGCTTATGTCCGAGTG
>CACXED010000329.1 GCA_902766575.1 uncultured Ruminococcus sp.
AAAATATTTGAAATTTGTATTGACAAATGAGCGATATGGTAGTATAATAATACTACCATATTATTTATTATAGGGGTGAAAAGCCATGAATATGAAAACCAGACCAAAGGTCGGTATGCTCCTGATCGGCGCCAAGCGCTTCCGCGAGCTCGGACAGGGGACTGCCGACGGAACCTACGACGAAAGAAAGCTCTCCGAAGCGGAGAGATATCTCAACCGCTTCGGAGAGTTCGCCGACATCGTCTACGACGGTATTGTCTACGAGCGTGAGGACGTCGAGCGCACAGTCACCCGCTTCTTTGACGAGAGGGTCGACTGCGTGTTCGCAATGTACCTCTCATGGGCGGAGGACTTCACTTGGATACGCTTCCTCAGGGAGATGCCGCCGGTGCCGATCTTCTTCTCGTCGGTAGTGCGCGATAAGCTCGACATCACCGACACCAACGACGAGAACCAGTTCATCGACTTCCTTTCCGCCGGAGCGCTCGTCGGAGTTCAGGAGGCGTCCGGCTCGTTCAGACGCTTCGACCGCCCGATGTGCGAGAGCTTCATCGGCACGCTCGACGAGGTCGCGGAGAGGTTCAGAATCTTCGCAAAGGCGGCTCACGTCCGCGCACAGCTCAGAAAGACGAATCTGAGCCTGCTCTCCTGCTACAACGAGGCGATGTGGGCTACATATGTCGATCCCTACAACATCTTCTCAAAGATCGGTCCGGAGATCCACTTCCTGAGCGTTCAGGAGCTGACCGACGAGATCTCAAAGGTCTCCGACAGCTTCACGGACGAGCTTACAAAGTCGATTGCCGACAGCTACCGCATGATGCCCAACGTCGACTACGAGAAGTTCAAGGCGTCCGTCCGCGCCTCCTACGCGATGGAGCAGATAGCCGCAAAGGCTAACACCGATCTGCTTGTTCTCAACGACATCGACACGGTGCTGTTCAAGTACGTCGGACTGCGCCCGGGCTTCACGCCGACCGATAAGAGCATCGAGATGGTGACCGTCCCCGAGGGAGATATCGGCGGAGGACTTGCCACATATATCCTCCAGCTTTTAGCCGGAACGAACGCGAACTTCATCGAGCCTTTCTACATCGACCACGCGAACCGCGGCTTTGTCGCCGGACACGCCGGACCTAACGATTACCGCGAAGCTCCCGAGAACGTCGTCATCGCTCGCGACGAGCGCTTTGCCAAGACCGCATGGAAGTACGCCGGAGCGCCCTTTGCATGGTACGTATTCCCGGCGGGAATGAAAACTATGCTCCACATGAGCGAGAAGAACGGCGTTATGAAGATGGTCTGCACGCTCGTCGAGTGCCTGCCGACCAAGCACTATCTCGCAAGCTACTCGCACGCCAACTTCCGTCACCCGACTCTCGCGCCAGAGGAGCTTTTCAACCGTATCATCGAAAACGGCGTGACCCAGCACTACGGCATCGTCGCCGGAGACGTGACCGCCGAGCTCGAGGTGCTCGCAAAGCTCTGCGGCTTTGAATTTGTCTGCATAAAATAAAGGAGAATATATAAAATGAGCTTCATGTTCAATCCCTACCCCTACAACGATCCGATCGCTGTCAACCACATCACCGCGCCGGGAGTAGACCTCTCGACCGTGCTGACCTGCCCGAACTGCATCAAGGCGGAGATAAAGAAATCCGCTGAAAAGCTCGGACGCGGAGTCATCGCGATCGACGGCTACGTAACCGCGCCTTTCGCGCTCCTCGCCGACATGGCTAAGGAGGCTGTCGAAGCCGCAGGAATCAAGGCTGAGGTCGTCTGCACCCGCTCGCTGGCAAAGCCCGCCGCCGAGCTCGCCGAAACGCTTAAGGAATATCTCCCCGAGGACAGAGCCAAGGACCCGGTTTTGCTCTACGGTAAAATCTGGGACAAGGGCTACCGCGGTCTGATGGACGACGCTAAGGTCAAGGCTCTCGCCGAAAAGGCAAAGAGCTTCGACGGAATCACGATCATCGTCGGAAACGGTGCGCTCTGCCCCGAGCTCATCGGACTTGCCGGCTACAGAATTTTTGCCGACATAACTCCCAAGCAGGCTGTCCTCAACGTCAAGAAGGGCAACTACCTGAACTACGGCGTAGACGAGCCGCTGCCTTTCAAGGCGGCTATGCGCCGGAATTACTACGTCGATTTCGACCAGAGCTTCAACCTCAGAAAGGGACTGCTCGAGAACGGCTCGTTCGACCTCTACATCGCCGCCGACGACGCCGAGAATCTCAAGGCTATGCCCTACGAGACGATGAAGGCTCTGCTCCTGCGCGCGACCGACTACCCGTTCAGATGCCGTCCGGTCTATCTCGAGGGCGTATGGGGCGGTTACTTCACGATGAAGGAGCGCAATCTCCCGAAGGAGATGAAGAACGCCGCGTGGATATTCGACCTCATTCCTATGGAGGTCTCGGTCGTACTCGAGGTCGGCGGGCTCGAGCTCGAGTTCCCCTACTACACGCTCATCGGCGCGAACGGAAAGAAGCTCCTCGGCGAGCAGTGCGTCAAGGATTTCGGCGGATACTTCCCGATACGGTTCAACTTTGACGATACCTTCCACTCCTCCGGAAATATGTCGATTCAGCTCCATCCCGGCGAAAAGTTCCTCAAG
Source organism: uncultured Ruminococcus sp. (assembly GCA_902766575.1). Taxonomy (GTDB): domain Bacteria; phylum Bacillota; class Clostridia; order Oscillospirales; family CAG-272; genus Flemingiibacterium. Next base: position 2,618 of record CACXED010000329.1, read on the forward strand.
GAGAACTCCAACGAGCTCGGACGGCAGGACGAGAGCTACTACATAGTCGCTACCGCTCAGGACGCAAAGACCTACCTCGGCTTCAGACAGGATGCGGATATCGACCAGTTCCTCGCCGACATCAAGCGTTCCGAGACCGAGCATACTCCTGTCGATTATCAGAAGTACATCTATGCCGTCGAGTCGAAGCCCGGCGTGCAGGTCATGATACCGAACGGCACGATCCACGCCTCGGGCAGAAATCAGCTCATTCTCGAAATCGGCTCGCTGACCGTCGGCTCGTACACCTACAAGATGTACGACTACCTCAGAAAGGACCTCGACGGCAATCCCCGCCCGATCCACAGCTACTACGGCGAGATGAACCTGAACCGCGATATGCGCGAGGACTACGTCAAGGCTAACCTCGTCAACGGCGGAAAGCGCACGCTCCGCTCGGGCGACGGCTGGGAGGAGTATGTCGTCGGCGAGTGCGACAGACTTTACTTCTCGCTGCGCAACGAAAAGTTCGGCGAGAAGATCGAGGACAATACCAACGACGACTTCCACGTGCTGACCCTCGTCGACGGCGAGGAGGTCGAGATCCGCTCGAAGAAGGATCCGTCGCTCAGCTTCACACAGCACTTCCTCGACATCATCGTCGTACCCGCGTCGTTCGGCGAGTACGAGATCATCAACAAGAAGCCCGGAACGGTCATCGTCGAGCACAAGACGATGCTTAAGAGATGAAGCGCTGGGTTATCGCGATAGACGCCGGAGGGACCTTCTTCAAGTCGGCGGTGATCTCGAGCGAGGCTGAGGTGCTTGAGGGCTCGGTGCTGACCGTCCCGGCGAACTCGGACGGCTCGCCCGAAACCGTCCGCGAGGGCTATCGGAAAACACTCGAGGCTCAGCTCGAAAACGCAAGGAAGGTCGGAGCCGAGATTTCAGCCGTAGCGATCGACACTCCCGGTCCCTTCGACTACGAGGGCGGCTATTCGAAAATGGAGCATAAATTCAAGGCGATCTACAATATCCCGCTCCGTCCGTGGATAGAGGAGGTCGTCGGAAAGCTGCCCGTGACCTTTATTCACGACTCGGCGGCGTTCCTGTCGGGCGAGATGTGGCATTCTCCCTACGGAGACTACAAAAACGCGGCGGGAGTGATGCTCGGAACGGGGCTCGGCTTTGCGACAATGAAGGACGGCGTAGTGCTGAGAAAGCCGGACGGCTCGCCGCTCTACTCGGTCTGGGGACTGCCCTACAGAGACGGAATTGCCGAGGACTACGTGTCGGGACGCGGAATTTCGGCGCGGTATAAATCGGCAAAGCTCTCCGCAAAGGATATCGAGCTGCGCGCAAAGGACGGAGACGCCGAGGCAAAGGCTGTCTACGCCGAGACCGGAGCGATACTCGCCGAGGTCATCAAGCCCTATCTCGATAAGGTCGGCGCGGAGATACTTATCCTCGGCGGTCAGATCAGCCGCGGACTGCCGCTCTTTGAAAAGGAGCTCAGAGAGGGACTTTCGGAGGTCGGAACGCTAAAGGTCATAACCCGGTCAAAGCGGCTCGAGGCGTCGCATATGCTCGGCGCGGCCTGCGACTGCTTTTCGAAAATCTGAATAAATTTTGGGAGAGAATCTGCTTCTGCGCGGTTCTCTCCTTTTTATAAAATGACGCATAAATCGACTTTTTTTGTGAACCCGATGTAAAATTTGCTTCTATTAAAAAAATGTGCCGTAAGCCCTTGCAATTTTTGTGCTGATAGTGTATAATAATATGGAACGATGGAACTAATTACGAAACTGTTCGCGTCAATAATTAAATAATGTGGGGAGCTGTTTGAACTGCGCTGCTATCTTAATATCAAGGAAAGCTACGACCGCCTTTCGGTCAGCGAAAAACGTATCGCAAAATACATCATCGACAATCCGCAGGAGGTCGTGCGGATGCCGATAAGCGATCTGGCTGATAAATGCCAGACGAGCAAGCCGACCGTCGTAAGACTCTGCAAAACGCTCGGCTACAGCGGCTATAAAGAGCTTTGTATGTACCTCAACGCCGACATAATGCTCAGCGACAACGGCGAGATGAGCTACAAGGACATAAGCCCTAACGACGATTCCAAGGACATCGTCGCCAAGGTCTGCGAAAATAATATCAAGGCGATCAAGAACACAATGGAGATCATGGACTACGAGGCGCTGAACCGTGCGGTCGAGCTTCTTGTCAAGGCGCGGAGGATCGACTTCTACGGAGTAGGGAACTCGGGCTTTGTCGCGCTCGACGCGCAGAACAAATTTCTGCGCATAAACAAGCTCGCCACGGCTCAGACCGACCCGCATCTCCAGATACTCACGGCGTCCAACCTCTCAAAGAACGACGCGGCGGTCTTTATCTCCTACACCGGCGAGACCCGCGACCTTCTCGAGACGCTGGAGATCGTCAAGACCACCGGCGCTCAGACGATGAGCATCACCCGACTCGGGAAAAATTCGCTCTCTGAGGCGACCGACATCAATCTTTTCATGGTCTCGGACGAGAACTTCATCCGCTCGGGAGCCATGAGCTCGCGTATCGGGCAGCTCTGCATAATCGACATACTTTTCTCGATCGTGACGAGCCGGCTTTACAGCGACATCAAGCCCTATCTCGACCGTTCGATGGCGGCGTCGAAAAAGAAAAAGACGCTGATGGTCTGATTTTAGGGGATTTCCTAATTGCTCAATTATCGCGCGCGGTCGGAGTGAATATTTATAATTTATTTGTATTGACAACCGACCGCGCGTATGATATAATATTGAAAATAACAGCATCAAAAATGATACAGGCTGAATCGGAGGAAAAAATATGCAGAATAAACCCGCTTATCTTGTTCTTGCAAACGGCAGGATATTCAAGGGCAGCTCTATCGGCAGCGAGTCCGACGCTATAGGGGAAATTGTTTTTACAACTTCCATGACCGGCTATCTCGAAACCCTTACCGACCCGAGCTATTGCGGTCAGATCGTTATTCAGACCTTCCCGCTTATCGGAAATTACGGCGTTACTCCCGACGCTGAGAGCAGCGGTACAGCACTTTCCGCTTATATCGTCAGAGACTTATGTCAAGAGCCTTCGAATTTCAGAAGTGAAGGTGCTCTTGACGTTTTTTTAAGCGAGCATAGAGTTCCCGGAATCGCGGATATCGACACCCGCGCGCTGACGAGGATCGTCCGCGAGGTCGGCGTAATGGCGGCTAAGATCGTCCACGAGTACCCCGAGAACATCGATGCGGTGCTTGACGAGCTGGCTGCGTTTACGATAAAGAACCCGGTCGAGCGCGTCACCTGCCGCGAGCCGAGGATCGACACTCCCGAAAACGCCTGCCGCAGAGTCGTGCTCTGGGACTTCGGTACCAAGGGAGGGATCAGACGCGAGCTGCTCGCCCGCGGCTGCGAGGTCGTGACCGTTCCGGCTTCGACCACCTGCGAGGAGATCCTCGCCTATAATCCCGACGGGATCATGCTCTCAAACGGCCCCGGCGACCCGACCGATAACGTCGGAGTGATCGCCGAGCTCAAAAAGCTCCTCGACAGCGGAAAGCCGGTGTTCGGAATCTGTCTCGGACATCAGCTCATGGCGCTGGCGTCGGGCATGACCACGACCAAGCTCAAATACGGTCATCGCGGAGGAAATCAGCCCGCGATACGCCTTTCGGACGGCAGAGTTTTCATCACGAGCCAGAACCACGGCTACGCTATCTGCGAGGACTCGCTCGTCCCCGGAGCTAAGATCAGCTACGTGAACGGCAACGACGGCACGGTCGAGGGCATAGACTATACCGACCGCCCGGCGTTCTCGGTGCAGTTCCACCCGGAGGCGTCCGCCGGACCGCTCGACACACGTTTCCTGTTCGACAGATTTATCTCAATGATGGAGGGTTAAGATAATGCCGCTGAATAAAGAACTCAAAAAGGTAATGGTCATCGGCTCCGGACCGATCGTCATAGGTCAGGCGGCGGAGTTTGACTACGCGGGAACTCAGGCCTGCCGCGCGCTCAAGGAGGACGGACTCGAGGTCGTGCTTGTCAACTCCAACCCGGCGACTATCATGACCGACAACGCGATGGCTGACGAGGTCTACATCGAGCCGCTGACTATCCCGACCATCAAGCGCATAATCGAAAAGGAGCGTCCCGACAGCCTGCTCTCGACCTTAGGCGGTCAGACCGGACTCAACATCTCGATGCAGCTCGCCAAGGAGGGCTTCCTCGACAAGATGGGCGTGAAGCTCCTCGGAGCAAAGCCCGAGACCATCGACAAGGCGGAGGACAGACAGGCGTTCAAGGACACGATGCAGAAAATCGGTCAGCCCTGCATACCCTCGCTCGTCGTGACCGACCTTGAAACCGCGCTCTCTTTCGCTCACTCGAACGGCTATCCGCTGATAATCAGACCGGCGTTCACGCTGGGAGGCACAGGCGGAGGAATCGCGTCCAACGAGGAAGAATTTATCGAAATCTGCAACACCGGACTTCACGCCTCGCCGATTCATCAGGTGCTCGTCGAGAAGTGCATCGCCGGCTGGAAGGAGATCGAGTTCGAGGTCATGCGCGACTCCGCCGGAAACACGATCACCATCTGCTCGATGGAGAACCTCGACCCGGTCGGCGTCCACACCGGAGACTCGATAGTCATCGCACCGGCGGTCACGCTGTCTGATAAGGAATACCAGATGCTCCGCTCGGCGGCTCTGAAGATAATCGACGAGCTCGAGATCGAGGGCGGCTGCAACTGCCAGTTCGCGCTCCATCCCGAGAGCATGGAATACGCGGTCATCGAGGTCAACCCGAGAGTTTCGCGCTCGTCTGCGCTGGCTTCCAAGGCGACCGGATATCCGATCGCAAAGGTCGCGGCCAAGATCGCCGTCGGCTACACGCTTCCCGAGATCCTCAACGCGGTGACGAAAAAGACCTACGCCTGCTTCGAGCCGTCGCTTGACTATGTGGTCGTCAAGTTCCCCAAGTGGCCTTTCGACAAGTTCGTCTACGCAAAGCGCACTCTCGGCACGCAGATGAAGGCTACCGGAGAGGTCATGGCTATCGGCACGACCTTTGAGCAGGCTATCATGAAGGCTGTGCGCGGAGTCGAGATCGGTATGTCGAGTCTTTCGCACAAGAAGTACCGCGAGCTGTCCGACGAGGATATCGCCGCAAGACTCCACAATGTCGACGACGAGCGAATCTTCATCGTCTACGAAGCGCTCAGACGCGGCGTGACCGTCGAGGAGATCCACAATATCACGATGATCGACGAGTGGTTCCTCGGAAAGCTGCTCAACCTCATCGGAGTAGAGAACGCGCTCAAGAGCGAGCCGCTGACAAACGAGCTATATCTCAAAGCCAAGAAGCTCGGCTTCCCGGATAAGGTGATCGAGGAGCTCACCGGAGCCAAGCTGCCCGAGGGTATGCACCGCAGCGCGGTGTTCAAGATGGTCGATACCTGCGCCGCCGAGTTCTCCGCCGAGACTCCCTACTTCTACTCGACCTACGACGACGAGAACGAAGCCGCCGAGTTCATCTCCGAGCACAAATCGCCCGACAAGAAAACCGTCATAGTATTCGGCGCGGGTCCGATACGCATCGGACAGGGAATCGAGTTCGACTACGCTTCGGTTCACTGTGTCTGGTCGCTCAAAAAGGCGGGCTATGACGTGGTTATCGTCAACAACAACCCTGAGACCGTCTCGACCGACTTTGACACCGCCGACCGGCTTTACTGCGAGCCGCTGACCAACGAGGATGTAATGAACATCATCGAGACCGAAAAGCCCTTCGGAGTCGTCGTCGCGTTCGGC
>CACXED010000330.1 GCA_902766575.1 uncultured Ruminococcus sp.
CGATCCTGCGCAGAACGCTGTCCGGTACAAATGGAAAGAATCTGATCGACATCGCTTTCTCGATGGGACAGGTCGAAAGCGGCGCCGAGCACGCGCTGCTCCAGCGGCTCAGAAAATCGGCGCTCAAAGACGACGAGGCGGTCAAGGAGTTCTTTGACAAGACCGCTCCGACCCTTTCGAGCGAGTACAACAGCCTGATTCTCCTCGCCTGCGACACCTACGACGTGCCGATCAAGCATCGCGACGAGGGCGATTCCGACTCTGAGCAGCAGTTCAGCTTTATTCTCTGCGCCGTCTGCCCGGTCAAGGAGGCTAAAGCTACCTTCGCCTACGACCCGGCTTCAAAGGTTTTCCGTACAAATTCCTGTAACTGGAACGTCGGCGCGCCCGAGCTCGGATTCATGTTCTCGGCGTTTGACGACCGCAAGACAAACATCTACAACGCGCTCTACTATTCAAAGGATATCTCCGACTCAAACGAAGCGTTCAGCGACGCGGTTTTCCACACCGAGCTTCCGCTTCCCGCCGAGTCGCAGCGGCAGATATTTGAGGATATGCTCTCAGACACGCTCGGCGACGAGTGCAGCTACTCGGTCGTTCAGGCGCTTCACGACGATCTCTCTCTGAAAATCGAGGAGCACAAGGCGTCGCACTCGCCCGAGCAGCTCCTCGTCTCAAAGCGCGAGGTCAAGGAGGTTCTCTCAAACTGCGGCGTTACGGAGGAGAAGCTCGCCGAGTTCGACAGGGCTTACGACGAAAAGTACGGCGCCGGAGCCGATCTCCAGCCGCGCAATATAATCGAGCCGAAAAGGCTTGAGATCGAGACCTCCGAGGTAAAGGTCAAGGTCGCTCCCGAGCGCGGAGATCTGATCGAGACCCGGATCATCGACGGCGTGAAGTACGTTCTCATCCGCGCCGACGAGGATATCACGGTCAACGGCGTGCTTATAAATATCCCCAGGGAATAAATCGTCACAATATTAAACTACCGTCTTGACAGCAGCCCTTTTTCGCGGTATAATATTCTCGGAGGGATGCAAAATGCTGAGAATCAAAATGGAACCGATGCCGACCAGCAGCTACTCCGGTCGGGTCAAACAAATTCCCGGACGCTGGACGCACTCGGGCGTAAAGCAGGACTGTGACATCCTCGTCATCATGCTTTCCGGCGAATGTGACTTCAGCTTCCCTGACCTCGGCGTCGTCAGACACATGAAAAAGAACGAAGCCACCATCATCCGAGCCGGAAATTATTACAAAGGCTCCTGCGAGAGGGAATGTGAGTACTACTTTTTCCATATTCCGGTGCTCACCGAGTATGTCAGTGAGGCTGATGCTATCAAGGCTATCGGTCGCGCGGACGATTTTATGAATTCGGTTCAGCACAACTGCTACATTCACGCGCCGACGGTCAGCGACTGCCTTTTTATGGACGAGATCACCGACGTCTCGAACATTATGAAAAAGCTGACCTCCCTGTTCGCAAAATGCGACATTGAGCTCTCAAAGCGCGACGTCAACCGGATGCTGAGACTCGATATCTGTCTCTGCGAGATACTGTCTCTCATCTCAGAGGAATCCATGCGCCGCCTGACGACCAGCTCGACCTACCCCTCCGCGCTTGACAGGATATTAACCTACATAAACGAGCACTACACCGAGCCTATGACCCTTGAGAGCCTGTCCGATCACTTCGGGCTCTCAAAGCAGTACATGATCCGGCTTTTCCGGACTCACCTCGGGACTACCGTCACGCATTTCATCAACGATCTAAAGCTCTCTCACGCGCCCGAGCTGCTGACCGGCACGCCTTTGAACGTGAACGAAATCGCCGCCTACCTCGGATTTTCAAGCTCCGGATACTTTTCACGGCTGTTCAAGGCAAAATATTCGGTCAGCCCGACGAAATTCGTCTGAGCTCAGAGCGATTTTTTGATCTTTTCGAGCGCGCCTTTCTCAATCCGCGAGACCTGCGCCTGTGAGATTCCGATCTCCCCCGCGATCTCC
>CACXED010000331.1 GCA_902766575.1 uncultured Ruminococcus sp.
ATATATACGCATTCAACGCAAACCGCGCGCTCTTTTTGACCTGCGAGCTTAAGACCTCGCTTGAACTGCGTTCGATGAAGTCCAACTTCGGTCTGGTGCCTTTCCCCAAGTATGATGAAGCGCAGAAGGATTATATTACCTATTCCAATCCTGTTACCTGCCTGCTGACAATTCCGATAACAAATAAGGAAACTCACCGGACCGGAGTTATCCTCGACGCGCTGACATATGACAGCTATAAGAACGTACTTCCTGTATATTATAACATAACAGTCGAACAGAAGGGTCTGCGCAACGAGGAGTCGATTGAAATGCTCGATATCGTCCGCAACAGCCGCAGTACGCTTTTCTCCAACCTCTACGGAATAACACTCGATCTCAATAACGCGCTCCAGAACGAAGTCCTCAAAGCCACCGGAACCGCCGCATCGACCATCGCCGCAGCCGAGAGCACCGTTCAGAAGAACCTCGAGGACGTGCTCGCAGCCTTCTCGAAATAATTGAACAAAATCGCACATTGCTATTGCAATTTCTGGAAATGCTCGTCGGAGCAGGTAATGTGCTGACTCCAGAGCAGGCTGACGCGGCTGTCAAGGCAGGTGCAAAGTTTATCGGTAAGCCTGGGACTCAATCCGCGCGTTGTCAAGCATTGTCTTGAAATCGGAGTGCCGATTACTCCAAGCTGCTCGAATTCGTCGGATATCTAAACTGCGCTCGAGCTCTGACTTGACGTTGTGAAGTCCTTCCTAGCTGAGGCTGCGGGAGGACTTCCGATGTTTAAGGCTATGTGCGCACCCTACGGCGGTCTTATGTTCATGCCGACCGGAGGTCTTAACGAGAACAATATTCTGAGCTACCTCAAATTCAATAAAATCCTCGCGCGAGGAGGCAGCGTCATGGTTCCTACCGATCTGCTCGATGCCGGAAAGTTCGACGAAATCAAACGCCTGACTCGTGATGCGGTTATGCTTATGCACGCAAGGCTGTCTACTTCAAGAACGACATCTGCGGCTTTGCTTTCCATCTTGTTCAGAAAAAATAATTTTAGGAGTGAAGTCTGAAAATAAATTTTCAGACCACGAATTTTGTGACTTCGAGGTCAATGACCTCGATTTTGCTAATGCAAAACCGCCACCAAACATCGACACAGAAAGGAAGACTTCGCTGACGCGAAGTCATGGTCATAAAAATGATTAAATGGTTCTATAACGGCGGACATGGTACACTTGACCTTGTAGCACCGTCCTACACCTGCCTTATAAAAAAGCGCGGAGGTCCGCTGGTTATTTACGCGAAAGGCTCAAAGACAGCCGATATTATCTTCCGTCCCGACGCAGGATTTTCTGCTGAGCCGAGCGCATTTGTGCCCGAGATAGGCACGAAAACTCTTGCCGGAAAGGACGACAAATTCGAAATCAGCTATAGCTGCGACGACGGAGTTCATCTTGCAGTCAGCTTCTATGACGACCGGATTGAGGTCAAGGCTGACCGTCAGGGCGACGAGGTAATACCGGAGACCTTCTATATCGGACGCGGCTCTAAGGTATACACCGACCAGGTATTTTCTCCGTCTCAGCCCGATTTCCATATTCCGATCGGACACTATCTGCGTCCCGAGGAGGAGGTTGACCTTTCGCCCGGACTTATGACGCCCGCGCCGTGGTGCTTTTCAGCTCGTCAGGAAAGCTCGGAATGGATGGGCTTTGCAATCGAGCCGACGCAGGATGAGCTTAATTTCGTCGGATTCGGTTCGGTTCCGGGAGTGGGACGCGACTTTTGCTGGAGGGTTATGTACAACGGCTGTCTGCCTGCGTGCAGAAGTCTCTCTGTTCCCGTACTCGTCATAAGATTCGGAATGAAGGACGAATTTGAGGTATTCAAGCGGCATACCGACCATCTTATTGAATGCGGCAAGGTCGAAAAGCCGGAAAAATACTACCCTTGGCATCACGGAGTTTCGGTCTGCGGCTGGCGTTGGCAGAGAGGGACTTCGCCCGAATGCGAGCTTTACGAGAAGAATCTTGCAATGCTCGAGGAAAAGGGCATTGACTACGATATCCTGATAATCGACGATTTCTGGGGCGAAGCTAAAGAACACGGCGTCTGGAAAGCCTGCGGACGCTGGCCTGACCTGCGCGGCTTCATCGACGCCCGTCACGCCGAGGGACGTCGGGTGCTGCTCTGGGTTTGCACCTATACCGACGGACTTCCCGAGAATGAGACGATACCTGAGTTCAGAATGCACGACCTTGATTCAAAGGAGTGGGCAGAGAGACTTCGCGAGGACGCGCACCGTATGCTTTCGAATGACCCGGGCTGCTATAATGCCGATGGAATTAAGTTCGATTTCACCGCGCTGTTCCCGTTGAAGCCTTCATGCTCCCACTACGGAGTCGGATATATTCTGGAACGCTACAAAATGGTTGCCGAGGCAATGCGCGCAGTCAAGCCGGATGCGATGCTTTTGAATCAGAGCACAAATCCTTACTATATGAAGTATCAGTCCGCGATTAGACTGAACGATTTCACCGCACTGCCCTGCCACGGACTTGAGGAGATGAGAATACGCGGAAAAATCGCTCGTGCCGTCGGAATGGGACTGCCGATAGATTCGGATCATATCTCCTGTTCTCCTCAGACGTATGAGGACGGTATCGATTTCTTCCGCGAAATGGAATCGGTCGGAGACGTATCTATTTATGTCAACGAAAACGACCTCACCGACCCCGAGCTTGTCGAAGCTATACGCGAGCTGTCGAAACGGCATACTATGAGGAATAAGTGAACCGCAAAAGCTGATAAATAAACTGGTGCGGAACTGATTTTCAAAGACAATGTTTCAGCATTCGGATTTTTTGACTGTGAAAATGTTGCGCTTAAAAATTTCTCAATAGACTATGAGTATCCTTTCTTCTGGCAGGCAAAAATCACCTGCGTGACCGACACTTATTTTGAAGTCGAAAGCGACAAGTATAATTTCAATTGTAAATATGACTCTAATAAAAAACACCTTGCATTTTTCAAAAAAGGTGCAGTAGAGCCTTGTTCAACCTGTACGAGTATGCTTGCCGACGAATTTGAGGCGGATGGTACACGCGGTAAGGCTTCTCCCGATTATTTTCTTTGCGTGAACGGTAAACCCAACGAATTTTACCCTGAAATGTCAAGGATATTTGACGTCGCTCAAACCGATAACAAAATTCGCTTTACTATTATTTCAGGCTCTATGCCTAAGCATCACGAAGGTTGCTATTTAACCGCTACTGACCACGAGCGCCGAAACAATGCGGTGTATTTTTACAGATGCAAAAACATCACCATACAGGATATCGATATGTACACATCGCTGTCATTCGGGGTAATTGGTCTGCTTTGCGAAAATGTTACCATACAGTGTGTAAACTCTATATTAAAACCGGGAACGGACAATAAACTCGCAGTTGTTGCCGATATGTTCCATATGGATAAGTATACAATCTGGGGCATTCCGGTGACAGAGACCGACGATGAATTTGTGGGTCTCGTGACACAGGCGCTCTGCGAGGAGAGCTATAAGACCGTATATCCGGCATTCTACGATGTCGCGCTGAAGAACAAATACTCAACCGACAAAGGAACCGCGGAAATGGTTGACCTTCTGATGTCGGGCGCTACATTCGACGTTGCGTTTATGTTCGAGGATTACTGCGGAAAAATCCAGACCTTGATACGTGAGCATATCAAAAACAATGACCCCGATTTTGCATCCGACTACACTTCCAGAACATTCAAGTTAGATGAGCTTTACGAAGCGTTAAAATAATTACTGAGGTAAAAATATGTCAATTCTGAACGGTTCATTCGCGCCGGAAAGACTTCATCCCGACCGCGACCCCTATGGCAGTCCATTCAGGCAAATCGGCTTTATTCCGCTTGCCGGAGCGATGGACGTGGCGGTGTACAGTCAGAAAATCATAGCCGCCGGACACGGAAAGTTAGCCGTATATGAAATCAAAGACGATGCGCCGGAGCTTGAAAGCGAGCTTTGCGGACTTGGAAGCTCCAGACAGCTCACAGTCGCGGATAGCTTTGCCTATCTGACCGCGCGCTCCGACGGGCTTTATATAATAGACCTCCGCGGAGAATCGCCGGTCTTAGCCGCGCACATCGACACGTTGGAGCTTGCGACCGGAATCTGCTGTGCCGACGGTATTTTAGCGGTCACAAACCGTCATATGGGCTGTGAGCTTTTCGATGTTCACGACCCATATCATCCCGAACGGCTCGGAGATTTCATCTGCGGTGAGGCGCAGTCAGTATGGCTGCACGAAAATTTGGCTGTAATCAGCGACTGGATGAACAAGCGCATCCGGGTGTTCGATATCACCAATCCCAGAGCGGCTGCCGAGATATCAAGGTTCGGAGTGGACGGCTTTGCAGACGGAGTATGTGTTTTTCGGACAGCGCCGGATAAGCTCCACCCGTCCGGTCGGACAATCTGCGCCGCCGCGACAGGTCATCATTCCGCAAAGCTGAAAAATCGACGCAAGTACAATAAATACAGCTTCGTCACCGCCGAAATGCTCGCGGAGGGCTACGGCGGCGGTCATGGCGTCGAGTTTTTCGACATTACAGATCCTGCCGACCCCGAATACATTTCATCGTTAAAAGCCCCTCCGCACTTTGGCGGAATTGATTCTTGGCGTGTATTCGTAGCAGGCAATCTCTGCTATTTTGCCGATTCTATGGGCGGACTGTTTGAGATAGATATTACAGACATTGAGAATCCGAGGTTCACCCGCCAATTCCGACTTCCTATTAAGGAAAAGCAGCGTCAGACTCCTCCGTCAATACAGCTTATATGCGGTGATGTCACAGGCGTGGCAATACTCGGTAATAATTTATGCGTCGCCGGAGATGGTGGAGTTTACATACTTGACCGTCAGGGCAGCGAAGAAGCCGCATTATACGAGATGCAAAAGCCATCGGCGCAGGTCAATCTCAATTTACCGACGCCGGAATACAATAATCCGGACGTTGAGGTTATCGCAAAAACAGGTCAGATGCACTCCTTTGTCTCAATCGGAGGGGATTTGCTCTGTGCTGCCGGAAACTCCGGAATCGTTTCTGCCGGGAACGGAAAAAGTCTGACCGACACTATCTGCTGTGACATCGCACTTTTCAACGACATCATAATCGCCGCCGAATTTGACGCCGGAATCGCTGCCTATCGCTATGAAAACGGCAGTCTGACTCTGCTTGACCGAATGTCAGTCGAGCCTTGCTATCCTGCGCGCGAGGTTGTGAGCTTCGGCGAGTATCTTCTGGTACAGCTCGCAAACGGTATAGTTCTGCCAATCACATTCGACGGACATTTCGCAAAATATGGCAGTCAGCTCGGTATCGGTATGCTGTATCATCGTCATATCGCGCGGACACCTGCCGGTGCATATCCGATTGTATTATCGCTGAATTACGGTCCCGAGCTGCTTATTCCAAAGGAGGGTGGACTTGTCAGACCCGGATACCGGCTTGGGTTAGAAACTTGTCCTATCGAGGAGGGCGGTTGTGGCTACGGTGACAGTATGATTGTGATTTTCAATCGCGGGTATTACTATCTTGAAAATCCGATGGATATTGTCAATAGCCCTGCCCCGATTGCTTGTGAGGGAGCTGCGCTGAACGGTCTGCCGTTCGTATGCGGAAGAAAGCTCGTCCTGCTCAACCGTGTAACCGGCAGAGTGGAAATTCTGGATATCTCCGAACCGTCACATCCGAAATTTGAAAAGCGGATAGAGACCGGACTGCATCCCGAATATGCCGCCGAGATTGACGGGCAGATACTTATAGCCTGCGGACATGGCGGCGTACTTAAAGTAAAGTAATAATTTAATTATTAAGGCGATACCACACAATTTCGAGTGCGTGGTATCGCCAAATTTTTTCAAACCATGTCAGTTTGGTTTTGTCAATAATAGTTGACACCATTTCACAAAAGATTTACAAGCATCGCTAACAACTATTACTCAGCCGACCGCCTGAGCCGTTTCTGCGAAGAAGCGTTTGCGCTTCACTGCCGGTGGAATACCGCCGATCGAGGAGCAGATTCTCCGGTTGTTCCAATAACTCATGTAATAGACCCAAATGATATGCTTAAGCTCCTCAATCGTATA
>CACXED010000332.1 GCA_902766575.1 uncultured Ruminococcus sp.
CATCGCCGGGTCGGATGCCATCCGACTCTTGCAGTCACGGCTTTATCGCTCGTCTGAAATCATCAGTGTCATGGCGCGCCGCCTGCCAGGCTCACGGTCACAGTAACGTATCCGGAAGACCGATATTCAATTTTCAATGATCATTCACCGCTCCGGAGTTAAACTGTTACCGTATGCGGCATAGAGTGAAATTTGTCCCCTCATGTGGTAGCCGACAAAGAAGCAGCAATTTTATCCGGATCAGCAAAATTTCCGAAAATATTTTTTGAGCTTCTCAATTCGCTTAAAAATAGCAACGTTGGAAACCTTGAAAAATTCGGCTATCTCAACCTGCGTGTAATGTTCAAACACATATAGCGTAATCAGCTCGATTTCCTCTTTCGACAGTTTCTTAATCTTCCGAGCCAACTCCGGGTCGTCAATCTCCTCAACCCACCAATAGCGATCTCCCGAGTCGGATAGCTCAATATCAACCGAAAGCCTGTCGAGGAACTTCTCGTATAACGGCAGCTTGTCATTGCTGCTCTGGTCAGGCACATCCTTCGGCAGCTGCTGATTATGCTCGCAGAATCTCCGTCTGCTTCTGAACTCAGCAAGGTCGAATTGATACATTTCCTCGATCTGCTCCTCGGTCATACCGGCAGCGCGATATTCCTCGGCGAGCCGCTGCTGTTCCGCTTCAAACTTCTTTCTTTCATATCCATTGTTCCATGCCATATTTCGTAATCTCCTTGAATTTCATTTCCAGATCGAAGCGAAATCCGGAGATTACGGGTATTGGGCAAGATAGCACTCCCAGCTATTGAACATAAAAAATCCTTTCCGCCGGGAGTGGCAGAAAGGAAAGAAAAAGAGCCGCATGATGGTGGTTTATCCATGCCGATAAAGCAGAGTCTCGTTTTCACGAAACTCTGTCTCATGCGGCATCAGGATGACTCACCATTCAGCGGCTCCACAGCTCAGCGTGTATTATTCAATTGTTACTTTTATTGTTGTATTATTTTGTGTATTGCAGAGGTTTGAATTTCCTCATATTCAGCACATCAAAGACGGTAACTCGTCCGCATTTTTTGCACTTGGATTCGACATGACCGCGCGTGTCCTCGTATACGACAATCGCATTGTGCTTGCAGTATGGGCATTTGATGTATCGCGGCTTCTGGTTGACAATCGCATTCCTTGCTCGGATGATCTTCTGCTGCATCTCAATGGATGGCTCAGTGATTCTGATATCGGATTTGTTCATACTCTCACCAGCAGCTGTTCGGGAAATTCGGAATAGGGGCAATCAACAAGATAACCGAACTTGCGCAGACGGATAACCATCGCGGATTTTGAAACCTTGAAGTAATCGCACATCAGATTTAGCGATAGCTTGTCCTCTCGGGTATAGTAGCCCTCATAATTCGTAATAATCCTGTCCTGCGCGAAACGCCAGACAGCAAAATCCAGCTCCGATTGAGGGAGAAGTATCGCAGCACCGAGAGCGTTTGCCTGCCACTCGTTCCAGTCCTCGCGGGTCTTGAGGTCTCGCAGCGAATACGCCCGGCGCTCAGAGTATTGCTTTCTGCAAGCGAGCTTGCCCTCGTCGCTCTCCATCTGAAACAGCACCTGATGTGCGCACTCATGCGCTAATGTGAACCGGCGTTTTCCGCACAGCTTCCTGACCTGTGATGGGTCACTGAAGCTGCTGTCGAGTAAAACCTGATTCTGTTTCAATGGAATTGTTATTGTTTCTCCGCTTTCCTCGGCGATGTATTCGGTATCGCTGTATGCAGTGATTCCGCAGAGACTTCCGTCGGAGGAAAGACGCCTGAATGACACTTCAAGCCCGAGATAATCTTCTGCGAACTGATCAATCGGGGTTGGCCGCGGCATCTTCCTCGGTTCATCATTATCGTCGTAGAAGAACTTATCGAAGTCGTCTATAAGAACCTTTGCTATTTCCTCGATTTGTGCGTGGGATAAGTACATATATAGCCTCCCCTATTTAAGTTAATATTCCTGTTCATAAAAAAGTTGAATTTGAATACGAATTATTTTTCGCATTCCTATTGACACATCGTGTTTCATGTGGTATCATAATTATACGAACTTCATTTCGCGTCTGTGAGTATAGTATATCACGAATCAGATTTCTTGTCAATAGGTATAAGAGAAATATATTTCGTGTTATCAAATTTTTTTGAGAGGTGCCTTATGTTATTCAAAGATAAACTGAAAGAAAAACGATTGAAAGCCGGTCTGACTCAGGTCGAGCTTGCAAAGAAGGCTGGAATTACGTCACGCACGTTACAGAACTACGAGCTTGGAAAATGCAAGCCCTCCAATCTGGAAACGGTACAGAAGATTGCCGATGCTCTCGATACAACCACCGAATATCTTCTCGGCAGCAGTGAAACCCTCATTGTTCAGGCATATGAAAAGGGCGGAAAGAAATCCGCCCGGGATATTGAGGAGCTTGTAGGAGAAGTGACCGCTCTGTTTGCCGGCGGAGAGCTCAGCGAAGACTCGCTCGACGGTGCTATGCGGGCGCTGAACGACGCCTACTGGATTGCCAAGGATAAAAACAAGAAATATGCTCCGAAAAAATACAGAAAGTCTGAGAGGACAGAGTCCTGACTTCCGGGAGACAAAAGCTGAATTGGGGGTGTATTATGAGCGCTGAGAGATTATCTCTTATCGGTGGCAGGCTTGTGAAACGATATAAGACAAGAGATCCGTTTGAGATTGCCGGGCAGCTCGGTATTGAGATTATGTTCTGCAATGATTTCGGTCCGCTCAAGGGAATGTACCGAGTGATCAAGCGAAATCGCTTCATCTTTCTGAACAACGACCTGTCCGAGCATATGCAGAGGATTGTATGTGCTCACGAGCTTGGGCATGATCAGGCGAAGCCCCGAGTGGAGGGAGCCAACGGCGCGGCCCGCAGCAGGCAGGTCAGGAGACTGATCACGCTGCATAGATTCGGTCGAGGTGGCGCTCGAAAAGCTCCTCAGGAGTGGCATAACCGAGAATTTTTCGCGGCAGACCGTTGATGCAGTCGGCGAAGAAGCAAATTTC
>CACXED010000333.1 GCA_902766575.1 uncultured Ruminococcus sp.
AGATCCTGATCGTTCGACCACGGGTCGAAAAATTCCCCTCTCCTGCCGTCGAGACGATAAGGATATACGCAGGCGGCTGAGCCCCGTCCGTCGTCGCCGATAAGGCACATACAATTGCGTATGCACTCCTCCGCTCTGCCGAGCCATTCGGTCTCGCCGGTCAGGCGGCTGTAGGCGATATACGACCGCGCAGTCAGACAGCTCAGATGATGCGGCAGAGTGTCGCCGAAGGTGCGGTTCTTTCCGAACCAGTAGTCGTCCCAGTAGCGTATCGCGATCTCGTTCAGATGGAAGCTCGGCTGATGCCCCGAGAAGCGCTGGAGACATTCGATATGTTTCTTCGCTTCGGCTATGTAATATTCCCGGTTCTCGCAGAGCAGACCCATTTCGGATATATGCGTGACGGCGGGAGTGACTATCGTCTGCTCGTAGTTGACCTCGTGCTTCGGGTAAGAGGTGCCGTTGCCGATGATATTGTCCACATGAGTGTGGAAAAGCTCCATGACCCGCTCGCCGTCGGCTTCCCTGCCCGCCATCCTGAAGGCGCGCATGACCTTTCCTATCGCAAGCCCGTTGGCATAACATTTCTTTCCTCCGACGCCGTAGTAGTTCTCGGCGAGCTTTACGATATGCGAAAGATAGGCTTCGTCGCGGGTCACGAAATATATCTCGGCGAAAAGCAGCATAACTCCCGGCGCGTTGTAGAGCCTGAGCTGATCGCGGTTCTTGCCGATGGTATTGAAAACCTCGCCGGTCTCCTCGTCGTAGAACTCGCGGAAAACGAATTTTATGAAGCGGTCGATCGCCGCGCGAACCTCCGCGTCGTCGTGAAGCTGTAAATATTTGAGCAGCAGAAAAGGTATGTTCAGCCGCTCGCGGCAGGCGTTGTGATCCGGATTGGAATAGTCGAAGTACATACTGTCATAGTCGTTGTCATAGACGAGAAACGCTCCGTAAAGCGGGCTTTCCGGGTCGAGGCACTGCTGATTGCGGACGATGAAGCGCACGCGCTTTTCGAGAAGCTCGGAGAACGGTATCTTCACCATAACATCCGCCCATGTGGAGTTGCAACAAGATTTCACCTCGAAACGGTATTCGCCGGGAGCAGCCGGAGTATACTCGGCTGTATAAGCTCTACCGTCAGCCGTCACAGCGAGCTTCTCTCCTCGACAGAAAATTTCGGGCTCCTGTCGGCATTTTATAGTCAGCTTCACGCTCTCGCCCGTGAAAATCGTATAGTGCTCGGCTCTGACGTCGATGAAGCGCTCGTATTCCGACAGCCTTGCGAAGAAATCCTCGTTTCCCGAATGGCGGAAAACCTCCCAGCCGAGCGTATAGCTCTCGCCGCGTTTCAGGAAAAGGCTCGTCGGGCAGAGGATGAAAATTCCGCGGTTATTGCTCTTGCAGCCGTCCTGACAGTAGCAGTCAAACGAGCCCTCGGTCAGGAAAAGCCCGAGGTTCAGCTCCGACGCGCCCATCCTCAGCGCGTTTATCCACGCCGTGTCGTGACCGCACCAGATATGAGTATGGCAATGGCGAACCATACACTCGTCGGCGTTCGTATAGCGGTCGTTGAACGGAAATTCTATACCGAAGTTATCGCGGTTGATGCAGATCACCGTGTCCGAGATATTCGTCAGCGTGCAGCTCTCGACAAGATTGCCGTTCCCGCCAAAGCCGCGTCTGAAGCGCACCGAAAGCCCCTTGCCCTCAAATACGCTCTCCGAGCTGTCAGCGCCTGATTGGCAGGAGACGAGCTTCATCTCACGGTAATGTATTCTTCCCCAGAGTCCGCCGTCGGCGCACCAGTTCATGCCGTGCTCGTCGTCGGGCATTTTGAGCGAGGCTATGCAGCCCGAGCTCTCGTCGACAGCTATATTGAAATATTTATTGTTCATCTGTTATCTCCTTTTTGTCGTCGGTGATTTTCATAAATTTCCGTTTATAGTCGGAGGGCGACAGACCCTCGATCTGTCTGAACACCCGGCTGAAATAGTGTACGTTCTCAAAGCCGAGCCCGGCGGCGATATCGCCTATCGCCATGTTCGACGCGCGGAGCTTCGCCTTGGCGTACTGGATCCTGACGATGTTGCGGTATTTGAAGATCGTACAGCCCATGACCTTTCTGAAGACCCGGTTGGCGTGATTGTAGGTCAGGAAAAACTGCCGCTCGATGTCCTCTCCCGAGATCGGCTCGGCACAGTGGCTCTCGATGTATTCGGCGATCTTACGCGCGGTGTCGTAGGTCTTTTCTGGCTTGCTCTCGACTCCGCGGGGCTTTTGCATATAGCTCGATTCGAGCTTCATGAAGATCGACGCGACCGACGCCGACAGCTCAAAGCGCTTTTCCGGCTCCTTGTGGCTCGTGTTGAGAATATTGTTCTGTAATGTCTCGGTCATCCCCGCGAAAAGTCCGGCGTCGGAGATGTGGCTCGCCTGACGGATGAGAACGTCGAGGAAATCGTAGCACTTCGGGCTGAAGGTGTCGGTACGCATACAGAGCTCGCGCTTGCTCTGCAGACGCCTCGAGTATTCGTCCTCCGATAGCTGTACGGCTCTGATCCGGTCTGAGCGGAAGTGTATATAATAATATTCGCAGAAGCTGCACTCGAGCGGCGTCTGGTA
This sequence comes from uncultured Ruminococcus sp., assembly GCA_902766575.1. Lineage (GTDB taxonomy): Bacteria > Bacillota > Clostridia > Oscillospirales > CAG-272 > Flemingiibacterium. Next base: position 2,626 of record CACXED010000333.1, read on the forward strand.
ATCGCCCTCGTCGAACAGATAAATATCCCCCGGATTCAGCGTCACCACGCCGTCGTTGACGCCGAGACGCAGACTCCCGTTGGTCACGACATACAGCACATACTCGTTGAGCCGCCGCGTCAGGTGCATATTCGGCGGGATGAGAGTCTCTCTGCCAAGGAGCACTATTTTTAACAGCTCGTTCAGGTCTATCTGAAAGCATTTCATGCGATTCACCGTCTTTTTGAATTTGTCCGCCTGTGTTTATCCGATCTGTCGAAGCGTTCCGCGGCTGATCTGTTCGGAACAGGTCGATAATAGTATATCATCATTTTTTCCGTATGTAAATACATATTTCAGGCAATATGTACACAATATCGGCATTTTGGGAGCTTTCGCGGCTCGACCGGAATAATACCGCCGAACGGCTCCGGACTATGATAATACAAAAAACGCGCCCTTACGGGCGCGTTTTTTAATATCCGATCAGCCGATCCGCCGGCGCCTGACGGCTCTCGCACAGAGCGCCGTATATATTGCTCCGGCGAGCAGCGATACTAACGTAACCGCGAGTCCGAGCTCAAAGCCCGGCGGGATATATGTGATAATCAGCTCTTTAGTCCCCTCCGGAATCACGACGGCGGTGAAGCCGTTCAGAACGCGGCTCAGCTCGACCGGCTCGCCGTCAGCCTCGGCGCGAAGCCCGTTCTCGTGCGGCATCGTCAGGAAGATAACTCCTCTTCTGCCGCCTGTATCGACCGTGACTCTGCCGCCGCTCTCGTTCGCGACGAGTCCCGAAAGGAGCTCCGACGCGCGGGACAGCTCGTCAAGATCCTCATAGCAGACCCTGACGCAGCCAAAGGACGACTCAGCGTCGGTCTCCAGTCTTATCGAGATATGCTCACCCTTTGCAAACGTCCCGAGCGTGATCGGCCCTCTGGTCTCGTAGGCGAGGACGTTTGTCAGCTCCCTGTCGTTGACTGTAAGTCTCGCGCCGCCAAAGCAGGGCGATTCGAGATAGAGCACGATCGGAGCATCCCGCTCCATGTCAAATTCGAGCGTGAAGCCGTGATCGTTGAACTCCAGCTCGGCTTCGACCGGGCGGTAAAGGCTTATCTCCTCTCCGCAGAGCGCCGACCAGACCGCTTCAAGGTTCAGAAGCGGATCCATGCCGAGCTCAAGGTCGAGGATCTTCTCGTCGGCTCTGACGGCAAGCCCGGGCGCATAGGGATTTTTTCGTATCTCCGGACTGCCGTCGACCTCTATATATGGCTTTGAGGTCAGTCTTGCCTTGGCGTCCGGGCCGATCAGGTACCTGATCCCGAAAAGGCTGTCCGACGCCGCAGTTCCGCCTACGCTGTAATTCAGCCACGTCAGCTCAGCCGGCACGCCGAGCTGTCTCATCATCGTCGCAAAATTGACGTTCAGCGTCGAGGAATAGTGGCTCACTCCGCGAAAGCCGAGCAGCAGCGAATCGTTATAGGTGCGCAGCGAGGTCTCCTCAACCCGGTAAAAGCCCTCGTCGAGCTCCGCGATCCGGTCGAGCAGCTCAGAATTTTTTTCGACATATTCGCGGTATGCGGCGGCTCCTCCGCTCTCTCCGTACCATTGCGCAAGCCGTCCGAACGCCGAGGCTGTATTGCAGAGCAGCTCAAGGCAGCAGACCGCGCAGAGCAGCGTCTTTCCCCTTTTCCCCGGCGCGAGCAGCAAAAACGTATAGACGAGTATCAGCAAAAGATTCAGCAGCACCGCCGCTCCGGTATAGCGGTCGCCGGGATCCATGACCAGCGCGGCGGTCAGCAGCAGCGCCGCTCCCGAGATTGCCGCCCGTCTCCGGTTGTCATTGCTGCAGACGCAGAACTCACGGTAGGCAGCGGTCAGTATCGTGAACGAGATAAGAAACGAATACCGGCAGGGGAACCAGGTCGGCGTATTAAAGATATGAAATACCGTATCGAGCTGCTTCACCGTACAGCTCGTCGCAAGCGCCGCCAGAAGCAGTCCGTGAGCCGTCCGCTCCCTTGCAGGCAGCCTTTTGTCGGTATAGAACATCAACAGCAGTATCGCCGCCGGGATACCCGCATAGATATTCGGCAGACCGTCGATCAGATCCAGGTGCGACGCCGTCGCCGCGAACAGCTTTTCGGTCAGTCCGAGCGGCTCAAAGCACTTCGCCGCGATTGTATAAAAGTAGAGATGCAGCGCGGTCGTTACCGACGCGGCGATCGCGAGCACGGCAAGCCGGATGGGCTTACCGCTCCTGTCCCGCCGATATTCCCGAGCCGCCAGTCCCCACAGTATCACCGCCGCCAGCGCGCAGCCGAGCAGCAGATAGAGGTTGATATACTCATCCGAAAGCAGCTCGGGCGGCTTTGCCTTGCCGGTTCTCATCAGAAGGATCGCCGGGATCAGTATCACTCCGCCGATCCCTCCCGAGATCAGCGACGAGACTGCGAATCTGAGAAAGGCTCCGATCCGCGCTCCTGTCTCCATCGCCCTTGCGAACAGCAGATAGGCAAAGTAAAGGCAGCAGTAGATGCAGAGCATATATCCGATATAGTAATTGCAGAGTATCGCCGCTCCGAGCGAGAGGATGTAAAGCCCCGGCGCGCTCTCCGAAACCAGCCGCTCAAGTCCAAGCGCGATGAGCGGCAGCAATATCAGCGCGTCGAGCCACATCACGTTGAAGCAGTTCAGCGCCGCGTATCCGCAGAGCGCAAAGGCGGTTGAAAAGCAAATGATCCGCGCCGCGCTCAGCTTGTCTCCGTCCGGCTCTCCGGCGAGCCTTGAGTTTGTAAAATATACCGCTCCGGCAAACGAAGTCAGCGACAGCTTTACCGCGATGAGCAGCGTCACCGCTGCCGGAAGCTCCGAAAGCGGAAAAAGCAGCGTGAGAAGATTCAGCGGGCTTGCGAGATAATAGGCGAACAGGCCGTAATAATCCCCTCCGAGCGACTTTGAAAAGTTATAGAAGATATCTCCGCTCCTCAGATTCGCGATAAATGACGAATACTGACCGTACATATCGCTTGTGAGCAGCGTTCTGTCTCCGAAGGGCGCGATTTTGCAGACCGCGCAGACAGCCGTCAGTATCGCCGCGCAGCAGAAAAACGCCGCAAGCGGTATAAGCAGCTTACGGCGCAGAGTCTGTGATTTCAACCGGATCCGCATCTCTGACGTCCTTTCCCGGAGAGCGTCGGTCTGATCGGCAGATACTTTCCGGATAGATTTTGACTTTATTAGATGTCCCGAAATATTATATCACATTTTTTTCCGGTTGTCAATCATATCCGGACGCGGAGCGGAAAATGTCGGCGCGGCGCTATGGTCGGATCAGCGCTTGACGATCGGGAGCCAGACCTCGCAGCGGTAGTCTGGCGACGACTGATCTCCGGCAGGGTAAACCTCGATATCCGGCGCAGGTGCGTATTCGTAGCCCGACGCGGGCAGCCACTCGGAGATTATCCGCTGCTGAACGTCCTGTATCGAGTCGGGCAGAGCTCCGACAGCCTCAAACACCGCGTAGGTCGTCTCGGGGACGATATACTCCTCCATTCCCTCCGGAACCTCGGCGTCAGTGGCGACCGAGATGTAATATCCGGAATATTCTCCGCCCTCGCAGCCCGAGATGCCGAGTATTCCCTCCGGCTCGCCCTTTGATAGAAGCGCGGACAGCTTTTCGATTCCGCCACCGTCGATCACCTTTTTCCAGAAAAGCGGAGTCTTTTCAAAGCAGTCCTCCATAGTCATAGCCTCGTGCGTCGCGTAGCCCACCACCCGGAAGGCCTCTTTTTTAATGATCCTGAAATTCATCGCTTTCTCTCCTTTTACCGATAATGTAAAGACAATGCGCGGAAAGGCGTTCAGACCGACGCCCTCCTTTTTGACCTGCGAGGGAGATACTCCGTGGATGCTCCTGAAGGCGCGGTTGAACGACGTAGGCGACTCGTATCCGTACTTCAGCGCGACGTCGAGCACCTTTGCGCCGTCCTCCAGAAGATCGAAAGCCGCGGCGGTCAGTCTGCGCCGACGGATATACTCGTTTACGGTCACTCCGGTCAGAAAAGCGAACATCCGCTGAAAATGGAACTCCGAGCAGGCCGCGATCCGCGGCAGCTCCGCCGTGTCGATCTCATTTGCGAGATTCATTTCGATGTAGTCGACCGCCCGGTTCATTCCGTCGATCATATCCATGCCGCTCACTGCCTTTCCTTTGTATCCGCGCTGTCATGCGCGTTACGATAATATTATACCACTCGGAAAACGCGATGTCCTCGCCAAAGCGGTGCGGTTTCGGCGAGATTTTTCAGCTTTTTCTGTAGTCGGTGGGCGACATTCCGGTGAATTGCCGGAAAACCCGGTTGAAGGTCCTTGACGAGCCGAAGCCGCACATATGCGAGATCTCGGTCGACGGTATATCCGTGCTGCCGAGCAGCTCCTTCGCCTGCTCGATGCGGAAGGAATTGACGATGCTCCGAAAGTTCAGGTCGATGCTTTTCTTCATGCAGCGGCAGAGATAGTGCGGCTCGTAGCCTATCGCGGCAGCCGCCGACGCGAGAGTCAGATCCTCTCCGCTGTGCTCGCCGACGTAGGACAGCACCTTTTCGATCAGCGAATCGTCGCGCCGGTCGGTCAGGTCGCTCTTGTCGAGGAAGCCCGAGAGGATCCCCTCGAGCGCGGAGATCAGCCCGAGCCGCGTTCCCGACGATATCTCGGGAGCCTTGGCGGTCAGCTCGGGCTGAATGTCGCCGAAGCTGAAGGTGTGTCCGAGCGGGAGTACCTCTCTGCTGTGCGACGCGCAGACCGACGGGTCGGCTCCAAAGCGCCTGAGATAGCAGGCGGCGCTGTCCGCGTCGGGAACGAACACCGGATCCGCGGACGAGCGGTTCCCCAGCAGCCGGTAGAACTCCGGCGCGCAGTCGTGGGAAAAGACGTGGACAGCGCAGATCGTATCCTCTCCGCACTCAAAGCTGTGCAGCCGGTACGGGAGCACCAGCGCGCTCTCCCCCGCGTTCACGGCAGAGACCGACGAGTTTACGGTCAGCTCGACTCTCCCGCTGACGACGTGGATCAGCTCGGCGCTGCGGTGCAGATGCGGCTGCGGAAAGCTCATTCCGATATATAATCTCAGATCGTAGATAAATCCGTCGAGCGAATTGGTATTCTGTGTCAGCAAAAGATCGCCAGCCTTCCGGATAATAAATATTGTCCAATAATTATACAATAAATTTCTTGCATTGTCAAGGATTTTATGCTAAAATAGTCATGACCGAATAATTTACAAGGGGTGTATATCATGGAAAAAATCTATCTCGTCCTGCCAAAGAAGCTCGGAGTCATTTCGCCCGAGATCTACGGCGTTTTTGCCGAGCATCTCGGCGGGGTCATCTACGACGGCATCTTCTGCGGCGACGGCGCCGACAATATCCGCGGCTTCAGACGCGGGATCATTGACAGGCTCAGAGCCATCGGCACTCCGCTGATCCGCTGGCCGGGCGGCTGCTTTGCCGAGATCTACGACTGGCGCGACGGCATCGGCCCGCGCGAAAAGCGTCCGGTCAGGATCAACTGGTGGACCGAGTGCGATGGACGCTATGAGCCGAATCTCGTCGGAACCGACGAATTCCTCGATTTCTGCTCGCTCGTCGGAGCAAAGCCCTACATCGCCGCGAATCTGACCTCAATGACGCCAAAGGATATCCGCGACTGGATAGA
>CACXED010000334.1 GCA_902766575.1 uncultured Ruminococcus sp.
ACCTTGCAAACGCTATTACGACGCGAGTGCGATGCGCTTCTGCATCGCTCCTGATTGGGGTTTGCGGACCGTTTCGGTTGGAGGATTATTTCTGCTGAATTGCTTCCTCTTGGTTTGAGACAGGATGCTTTATTTGAGCAAACTTGCTTTTTTGCGAACCATATTCAGTTTCCGGAATGGTTAGTTTGATTTCAATGGGTGTTCGATCAAGATCAAATTGGCTCAAATTGGATTTTATTGGCTCAAATCAGCTCAGATTTTCAATTTTCCATCAGGAGAAAAAATTCAGTCATTGGGAGAGATAAAGGAAACGGTACATGATCAGGCTCATTAGTACGCTCAAAGAAGCAATAGCAAATCACCGCTGAGAAAATATGGAGCACATCTGAACAATTAGCAGAGAGAACGGAGCAATATTTACCGGGAAGCACTCAGAAACAGCTTCGCAGGCACAACATGATAGCTTTTTTGCAGGGTGAGGGGAGCCACGAGGGGGGAGGGGATTACTTTTGGCGGCTGAAAAGTACTCTCCTTCCCCCTCGTGACCCTCTCCGGCGGCGTCGAGCCGCCAACGCCGCGCTGCGCGGCGACGTCGTGCCGACGCTCCCAAAGTCAAGGTCAGTGACTGCGCCGCCGTTAGTTTTAGTCTCATCAAACATACTGCTTCGCGGAGGGCATCATTGTTCGTCTCATCAAACGTCCAGCGTTGCGGAAAGCAGCATCACTATAGAAGCGCGTCGCGGGGAAATTTTTTATATTCCGAAAAATCGCACGGAATTCTCAAAGGCGTGTCGGCAGAACGCCTCCACAGTTATGCCGTATAGCTCAGCGGCGCGGGCAGCGGTGTATTCCATCAGCCCGGAGTGGTTGATCTTCCCGCGGTACGGCACGGGCGCAAGATAGGGACAGTCGGTCTCGATCATCACCCGGTCGAGCGGAACGGTCGGCACTATCTCGGCGAGCCGCGACGCGTTCTTAAAGGTTATCACTCCCGAGAACGATATATACCAGCCGCGGTTCACGAGCTGCCTTGCGATCTCTCCCGACGCAGAGAAGCTGTGGAACTCGCCTTTCACATCCGGATAGTCGCGCAGAATGTCCATAATGTCGCCGTGAGCGTCGCGATCGTGTATCACCACAGGCATTGAAAGCTCGCGCGCCAGCTCTAACTGCCGCCGCAGCCAGAGCTTCTGAACCTCGCGCGGCACATTGTCCCAGTAGTAGTCGAGCCCGATCTCTCCGAGCGCCCTGACCTTCGGATGCGCGAGCTGAACTCTCAGCGCGTCCATAGTCTCCTCGATATCGGCGGCAGGATCAATGTCCTCCGGATGGATGCCGACAGCGGCGTATATGCCCGGATATTTCTCGGCGAGAGCTATCGACTCGGCGTTGGTTTTCAGGTTCGTCCCGGCGTTGACGATGTATTTCACCGCTCCCGAAAAAAGGGCGGGAAGCACCGCTTCCCGTCCTCCTTCGATCTCCGCGCAAGCATCGAAACGACTGTCGTTGTAGTGCGCATGCGAGTCAAAGAGCGGATAAGCGCTTTTCGGCTCAAAATCGAATTTCATTATCTCACTCTTTCTCCGAGCGGAGTCTCTGGGTCGAGGAATACGACGCGAACCTCGGTCTCGCCCGACGCCAGCAGCATACCCTGACTCTCAACGCCGCAGAGCTTCGCGGGCGCGAGGTTGGCGACGACTATCAGCTTCTTGCCGATGAGCTGCTCGGGCTTGTAGAACTTCGCAATGCCCGAGACGACCTGACGCTTTTCATAGCCGAGGTCGATCTGGAGCTTCAGGAGCTTCTTCGCCTTCGGCACAGGCTCGCAGGCTATTACCTGCGCGGTGCGGAGCTCGACCTTCATGAAATCGTCGATGCCGATAACTGCGCAGCCCTCGGGCTTTTCGACCGGATTGCTTGCGGCTTCGGCGGCCTTTTCGGCGGCTTCGCGCTCGGCGTTGATCTCGGCGAGGAGCCTAGCCTCGTCGATGCGCGCAAAGAGCGGCTTGGCCTCGCCGACCTTAGCTCCGGACTTGAGCCCGCCGAACTCGGACGCGCTGTCGAGCGAGCGCACGTCGGTATTCAGCTCGTCGAGTATCGCCGTGGAGGTCGTGGGCATGAACGGCTCGGCGAGTATAGCGCCGATTCTGATGGTCTCGAGCAGGTTGTAGAGCACCGTTCCGAGTCTCGGCAGGGTCTCCTCGCTCTTGGCGAGCACCCACGGCGTAGTCTCGTCGATATACTTGTTCGCGCGGCGGAAAAGCGCGAAGATAGCGTCGCTTGCGTCGGCGAGCCTGAAGCCGTCCATGCACTTGGCGACGGTCGAGACAGCCTCGGCGCAGGCGGCTTTCAGCTCGTCGTCCAGCGGCTCGGGAGTTGTGGGAGCCTGTACGATACCGCCGAAATACTTGTGCGTCATTGCGACGGTGCGGTTGACGAGGTTTCCGAGATTGTTCGCGAGGTCGGCGTTGTAGCGGGTGATCATGTTCTCGTAGGTCACGCTGCCGTCGGAGGAATAGGGCATCTCGGCGAGGCAGTAGTGGCGCACTCCGTCGATTCCGAAGCGCTTGACGAGATCGTCGGCGTAGATGACGTTTCCGCGGGACTTGGACATCTTGTCCGCGCCGAAGTTGAACCACGGATGTCCGAAAATCTTCTTCGGGAGCGGCAGGTCGAGCGCCATCAGGAATATTGTCCAGTAGATCGAGTGGAAGCGCATGATATCCTTGCCGATGATGTGAACGTCGGCGGGCCAGAGCTTTCCGTACTGCTCGGTGGGAGCGAGGTTCCCGTCGTCGTCAAAGCGCAGACCTACTCCTGTCGCGTAGTTGAACAGCGCGTCGAGCCAGACGTAAACTACGTGCTTCTCGTCAAACGTGACCGGAATGCCCCACTTGAAGGTCGAGCGCGAGACGCAGAGATCCTGAAGTCCGGGCTTTATGAAGTTGTTGATCATTTCCTTGCGGCGAAGCTCAGGCTCGATATAGTCGGGATGCTCCTCGATGTACTTGAGAAGTCTGTCCTGATACTTGCTCATACGGAAGAAATAGGCTTCCTCGTTGGCTCTTACGACCGGACGTCCGCATTCGGGGCATTTTCCGTCTACGACCTGCGACTCGGTGAAGAACGACTCGTCCGGCACGCAGTACCAGCCCTCGTAGCTTCCCTTGTAGATATCGCCCTGATCGTAGAGCTTCTTGAAGACCTTCTGAACCGTCTCGACGTGATAGTCGTCGGTCGTGCGCATGAACTTGTCGTAGGACGCGCCGACGGTATCCCAGACCGCCTTGATCTCAGCCGCCACGCCGTCGACGAACTCCTTGGGAGTTACGCCCTTGGCTTTAGCCTTGTCCTCGATTTTCTGACCGTGCTCGTCCGTTCCGGTCATGAAGAACACGTCATAGCCCTCCTGACGCTTGCGGCGGGCGATGCAGTCGGACATGATGACCTCGTAGGTGTTGCCGATATGCGGCTTTCCCGACGCATAGGCTATCGCCGTCGTGAGATAATATTTTCCCTTGCTGTTATGCTCGGAGCAATTGCACATTGATTTTTCCTCCTGTTATATTTTTTCCCCGCCGACATAGACGTCGCAGAGCGAATCGTCCGCGCCGAGGACTATGAAATCCGCGCGTTTTCCGACCTCGAGCGAGCCGACCTCGCTATAGACCCCGAGAAGTCTCGCGGGATTCGCGGTCGCCGCCGGAATCGCGTCCTCGAGGGATATTCCGGCAAAGCGGGCGAGATTCTTCATCGCCTCAAAGAGCGATATCGAGCCGCCGGTGAGCGTTCCGTCCTCCAAAAAGACCGCTCCGTCGCGGACTGAAACGTCGGCTCCGCCCATTTTGTACTTCCCCTCGGGAAGTCCCGCCGCCGGAGCCGAATCGGTGATGAGCACGAGCCTGTCCTTAGCCTTTGCGCGGTAGGCGAGATTCACCGCCTCAGGCGCGACGTGAACGCCGTCGCAGATCAGCTCGACGTAGGAATCGCCCGAGAGCGCGGCTCCGACACAGCCCGGCGCACGGTGGTTAAGCCCGCTCATCGCGTTGTAGAGATGCGTGAAGCAGGACGCGCCCCATCCGAGACATTCCTCGCACTCCGCGCAGGTCGCGTTCGAGTGACCGATGCTGACTACCGCGCCGAGCTTTACCGCGCGCTTTACAAGCTCCTCTGTCCCGGGAACATCGGGAGCGCAGATCGTGTAAAAGCGTCCGGCGGGTCGTGCGCGTTCGATGAGACGCTCGAGCTCGTCCGGGTCGGGAGCGGCAATATAGCGCGGGTCGTGCGCGCCTTTCTTGGCAAGGCTGATATAACGCCCCTCGAGATAAACGCCGAGAATATTCGCGCAGCCCTTACCGGGAGCCGCCTTTGCAGCCGCAGCCGCGTCGATGCAGGCTTCGAGCTGTTCGAGCGGCACGGACATCATCGTCGCCATGAACGAGGTAGTCCCGACCGACGCGTAGGAGCTCGCCATCGCGGTCATGCCGTCAGCGTCGACCTCGGTTGATTCATAGCCGCCGTGACCGTGCGTGTGGATATCTATCATTCCGGGAATGATGCGCTTTTTGCCGAGGTCAACCGTATCTCCGTCGGCTTCATCGACGATTTTCCCGTTGACGACAGACAGTTCGCCGGGTTTGAAGCGCCGACTGTCGGTGTCGAAGATCAGTGCGTTTATGAATTTCATCGCGTTCTCCTCATCTCCCATGCGAGAATTCCGGCGGCTCCGGCGGCGT
>CACXED010000335.1 GCA_902766575.1 uncultured Ruminococcus sp.
AAAATCCGCTTTCCGGTATTGACATTTATAGTAAAATGTTGTATAATAATTTATGTTGTATAATAATTTATATTGAAAAATAGTTTTCAGCCAAGGAGAATAATATGAAAAACAAAGCTCTGCTTACATTTTTAGCGGCGATAATGATTTTAACGCTGTCCGGGCTGTCCGGCTGCGAAAGGAGCGAGCCGATCGTAAAGGACGGTCTGACCGGCGTTTTCAGCGAGACGGCGATCCCTCTGCCCGACGGCTACGGAGTTTTTGAGGCTCCGGTCTGCTCGGACGGGGTGTTTACTGTCGATCTGTTCCTGATAGACGAAGATGGGAATTACTATGTCGATCGCGACAGAAAAGCGCTGACCTTTGACAAATCCGGAGAGGTGCTCGGAATCGAGCCGGGGAAGCCTTTCAGCGCGTCCGGAAGCTTTGAGCTTGGAAAGGCGGTTTTTACTTCGGACGAGCGGTTTAACCTGACCTTTACCTATAAGGACGATGAAATTGCCGTTATAAATCTCCCGCGGCTGTTCGGTCACGACGACAGCGAGTTTGATAATCAAAGGTACGACGCCGCTTCGTTCGGACTTATCTCGATCGCAGAGGACAGCGGGGTATACTATCTGCTCACGACCGACGGGATCTGCGCGGTCTCGCAGAGCGGCGACGTTCTCTGGACAAAGACCTACGGCTGCGAGACAGCGGCGCTGCTCTCTACCGATATCGGGATCTTCTGCCTTGCCGGCGAGAGCTCGCCCGGCGGTTCTTCGGCTGACAAGACCTATTCGCTCCGCAGGCTCATGCCCGACGGCTCGCTGGGGGACGCATCGGCTCTGCCCGACTGCATCGCCGGAGCGGACGGTATCGGCGGCAGAGGAGTCTCGTTCTATCGCGGAAGCTCGGATCAGAAGCTCTACGCGGCGACCGAAACGGCGCTCTGGAGTCTGTCCATGGAGGTCAACAAAAAGAACGGCTCGGTCTCCTGCTCCGCTTCTGAGTGCCTGAACTGGCTTAATTCCGATATCTCGCCGTCGTCGATCGCCGCGCTCTGCGTCGCCGACGAGAACACGGCGGCGGCTGTGCGCAGTACGAACGGCAGAAATCAGCTCGTACTGCTGACAAGGACTCCCGAAAGCGAGCTTTCCCAAAAGAAGATAATCAGGCTGGCTCTCATGTCCGAGCCGTATGAGTTCGCGCCGTATATCCAGTCCGCGATCGAGCGCTTCAACCGCGAAAACGGCGATTACCGCATCACCGTCACCGATTTCACGATCTACGAGAGCGAGCGCCGCTCAATGCTTTTCAACGCGGAGCTTTCGGCGGGCAGAGTGCCGGATATACTGATCCTGTCGTCGGAATCGGAGAATGACCCGACCGTGCGCGATTATGCCGACAGCGGGATCTTCTGCGACCTGCTTGAGCTGATGAAAGCAAGCGGCGGCTTTGATTATGAAAATCTGCTCGGCTACGCGACAAAGCCCTATCTACAGGGCGGCAGGCAGTATGTGTTTCCGCTCAGACCGTCCGCCGAAACGCAGTTCGGCTCGTCCGAATATTTTTCCGGTCCGATGACTCCGGAGGAAGTGTTTTCCGAAATCGAAAGGCTCCCCGACGGCGTTCACTGGACAAGCGGAAGCCATTACTTCAAGATGACGACGCTCCAGGGGATAATGGACGATTTTATCGACTATGATAATTCGGTCTGCTCCTTTGATGACGGACGGCTTGAGGCTGTGCTCGACAGGCTCGCGCCTATCCCCGACGAGGGCATGGCGGATGGGCTTAAGACCAGTATTGAATGTTTCCGCGGGATAAATCGCGGCGAGCTGCGTCTGGTTCAGTATTTTCCGAAAAGTCTGAATAGCTTTGTCGCCATGAAGCGCTACATCGGCAGCGATATTACCGCGGTCGGATATCCGAGCTATGAAAAAAAGCTGTATGCCAGAAATACTGTCGGAGCATACTTTGCGATAACCGAGGCGAGCGACAGCAAAGAGGCGGCGTTCGGACTGCTCGTCGATATCCTCGCCGCCTTTGAGGAGCAGAATTTCAACGACGGGAACTACGCTTTTTTCAGGAGCGACGTCTACAGGCAGCTCGAAAAGTACAGCGGCAAAACGATGTTCCTCGGCGACAGAGGGCTTCGCAGCGTAGACGATTCCGAGCTGACGCCGGCTATGACCGGCGGCTTCAAGCTCACAGCCGGGGACGCGGAGGAATACATCGCCTTTCTCGACTCGATCGACGCTATCCTGTCCACCGACTCGGCGATTTACTCTGTCTACTCGGACGAGTGCTTCAGCTCAGTACCGAGAAGCTCAAAGGAGCGGGCAGAGATGATCCAGTCGCAGGCCTCGATCATTCTGTCCGAGAACGACAGGCGCAAATGATCGGAGCATAAATAAAAAATTAAAATTTCCGCCCGCCGAAGCGTGCTGCCGGGATATCATCCCGCAGATAATACAGCCCGGCGGGCGGTTTTTGAGATCTCATATCCGAGATATACGGATCGTTGATTATATCTGATTTTCAATTTTTTTTGAAATTCTTAGCTATTTTTGATATTGCATTGCCCGACATATTATGCTATAATAAAAATGGAACCGGTCAATCAGCAGCTTGAAATTGATCGGTTTTGCATTATTTGACAATAAAGGGGCGCGCATCAAGTGATCGACTACTCAGAGCTGGCAGCCTACGCGGAGCTGGCTAAGCAAAAGGACGAAAAAGCGTTTGCCAAGCTCTACGAAAAGACCTGCGGGATAGTCTACGGACTCGCCTGCTCCATGCTCGGTAACAGGGACTGCGCTGAGGATATCGTACAGGAAGTCTATCTCAAGGTATATCTCCATCTCGATCAGCTCAAGGACACCCACTGCTTTATCAGCTGGCTGCATATGATAACCTACACCACCTGTCAGGATCATCTGCGGCACGAAAGCCGCCGTCCGCAGCTCACCATGCCCGACGAGCCTGACTCCGACGAGGTCGAGGAATGGCTCAGAGGAGAGCATATCTCAAAGCTGTTCGACAGCGTGCTTTCGATGCTGCCGGAGGAGCAGCGTCAGGCGGTCTATCTGTTCTACTACCGTCAGATGACGGTCGGACAGATCGCCGCGATCCAGGACTGCCCGATCGGAACGGTCAAGAGCCGTCTGATGTACGCAAAACGGACTCTCAAAAAGGCGCTCGAGGAGGAGGAACGCCGCTCGGGCGACAAGCTGACCCTCTCGCCGATAGCCGCGGCGCTCAGCGTCATGATGTCGCTTCCCGTGGTCGGCTATACCTTGTCCGCGGAAGCCGCGCAGAGGATATTAGCGTCGGTGCTCGCCGCTGCCGGAGCCGCCGGAGCCGCGGAGGGCGGAGTGCATATCGTCTCGGACATCACCGAGGAGGGCAGGTCTGTCTTATCCAAGAAATGGCTCGTCAGGGTGCCGCTCGCGGGAGTGCTCGGGATCACAGCGGTGATTATATCGGCTCTGCTGATCGCCGCGTTCAGCTCGTCCTCGGGAGAGGAGAAAGCTCCCAGCGCCGAAGTACCCTCAATACTCTCACTCTCCGATACGCAATTAAGCATGACTGCCGCGGAACAGCCGATTGAAGCGCTGTCCGCCTATCCGGCGATCGGCTACGATAATTCCCGCTCATACGCGTTCATGTCGGGATACGAGCGCAGTTCATATACCTCGCCGTCGAAGACCTCAATCACCCTCGAAGCGGCCAGACGGACTGCCGAATGGATCCCCGACGGCAAAGCGTCCGAGGGCGAATATTTTGACGTCACGATACCAAAGGAATATATTTCACAGATATCAAACAGGTATTACAGTCCGTTCGATACCGCCGCGCTCGACTTCAGGCTGATGATGTCGTGGGACGAGGAATGGCTGTATTTGTACTGCGAATTGGTCGACGTCGACGGCTACAGCTGCTCTCCTCTGGTACAGGCTGTGACCGAACTCTGGCACGAGAGTATGTTTCAGGTCGCCGCGGCGAGCTTTGAGGACAGCGACGAATTTGAAAATCTGATAGTCACAATGCTTAACGACGGCACAAAGCAGACGATGAAAGCCGACTACAGCAGCTATCTTCCCGTAAGCGAGGATTTCTCGGTCGATATCCTCCCGGACGCAGACGGCGACCGGGTCATATACGAGCTGCGCGTCCCGTTCAGCTCGTTCCTCGGGGATTCCGAAGCGATCCCGGGCAGAAGATTCCGATTCTCGTTCGTCATAGGCACGGGAAATGATATGACTATGTGCCACACTCAGCTGGCTGAGGGAATCACCGGAAAATATGTAGGCGTGCCGTCGAAATTCGCAGTCCTGCAGCTGACCGACACGCCGTCGCAGAGCGAAAAGCTCCCGGTCGGATTTGACGCCGGAGACATCGCGCGGCTCAACGCAATAATCCGGGAACACAATCTGCCGCTCGGATGCGCTCCGGACGACGGCTCGTCTATACCCGACGACTGGAGCGGGCATATGGCGTTCAGCGAATCGACCGGCAGACTTATAATGCTCAGGCTGTCGGATATGGAGCTTGGAGGCAGGCTCGATATCTCCGGCTTTGAATATCTCAAGATCGCTGAGCTCGACCGCACGGGACTCGAAGCCCTCGACGCCCACGGAATGAGGCAGCTCGAGGTGCTCTGCTGCGATCGGAACAGCCTGACCGAGCTCAACGTCAGCAAAGACAGACTGCTGAGTACGCTGTCCTGCCGCGGAAACCGACTGACCGCGCTGGAGCTTTCGGGCTCGACCGCGATAGAGCGGCTCTACTGCGCGGAGAATCTGCTCGCGTCGCTCGACCTCTCCCCGCTGAGCGAGCTTGATTTGCTTTACTGCGGGAACAATCTGCTCGACGAGCTCGATCTGAAAAAGCAGTCGAATATCTCGGTGCTGAAATGCGAGTGCAATATGCTGACCGAGCTCGATCTGTCCGGCTGTCCGAGGCTCGCGATCAACGACTGCAGTCACAATCTGCTCGCCGACGCCGAACCCGATCAGCCTCAGCATCTGTTCTTCGAGTCGGAGCGTATCGACGGACGGATAATCAGCGAATGTGAATGTGGGTACAGAATCATCAAAGCGGAAGAATAACAAAGCCCCCTGAGCCGCACTTGTGTGCGGCTCAGGGGGGCTTTGTGTTCAAGTATATTTTTCAGTCTTTCCAGATGAAGTTGAAATTTATCGACTCTCCGCCGTCGACGACTATGCTCTGACCGGTGCAGAAGGAGTTCTTCACGGTCAGGAAATACGCCCACTCGGCGATCTCCTCGGGAGTCGCCCAGCGACGGAGCGGAGTTTCGTCCATTATCTGATTCCAGAGCTCCGGATCGTTCATGACACATTCGTTCATCGGCGTCAGGACTCCGCCCGGGTCGAGACTGTTGCAGACCGCGCCGAGCTTTGCCGCTCTGAGCGCCGCGTTCTTGGTGTATGCCAGAATACCGCCCTTGCTCGCGCAGTATTCCGGGAACTCCGAGCCGGTATGTGCGCTCGCCGAGCCGATGTGGAGTATCGCCTTTATCTCCGGCTGAAAGCCATAGCGCTCGGTGACACGGATGAGCGCCTTAAGGTTAATGTCGATATCGTCCTCGTTCTGAGTCCCGGCGCTGTTTATCAGAATATTGACGCCGTCAAGCTCGGGAAGGCTGTCGACGTCGCGGATATCGCGGATGTAATGAGTATAATTTTCGTCCTCGATCGTCGCTTCAGAGCGGTCGATGCCGATCACCTCGTGTCCTTCCGCTAAAAAACGAATTGCCACGGCTCTGCCTATTCCCCGCGACGAGCCGGTTATAAGTGCTTTCATTTGAGCTCCTCATCGCCGACAAGCGCGAGATATTCCTGTCCGACCGAATTTTCCTTCCACTTTCTGACTATCCGGTAGCCGATCGGTG
>CACXED010000336.1 GCA_902766575.1 uncultured Ruminococcus sp.
CAGCGGCTCGAAGTTGAAGTCCTGACGGTAGCAGTCTATGCCTATCTCCTCGATAAGCCCGGAAATCGTCTCATAGATGTAATTCCACGCCCGCTCGTCGCCGAGATTCAGCAGATTGTTCCACGGGTTGGGATTGCCGTCACTGAGGAAATATTCGGGATGCTCCTTTGTGATCGGAGTTCCCGAAACCACGCGCTCGGGCTCAAGCCAGAGCACCAGCTTCATTCCGGCGTCGTGAATGGCTTTGGAGAAATCCTTGAGCCCATCGGGATGCACGAGCGGACTGACCACCCAGTCGCCGGTGTGGCTTCCCCAGTCGCCCTCAAATTCGTCGGGAGTGGGCTTGGTATTCGCTCCGTACCAGCCTGCGTCCATCCAGATGTATTCGAACGGAATCTTATTGTCGCGGATGACATTGACCCGCCGGATCGCCTCATCGGTGTCCATACCGCCCCAGATGCTCGCGCAGAGCGGACCCTGCCTGTCGCGTCCCTCGCTTCCGATCAGCGAGAAATGCTTCTTCACGAGCCGTCTCCATTTGTTCTGCGCGTCGATGAAATCGCCGTCGTAGGCCATAATCACCGCCGATGAGGTTCGGAAGCTCTCGCCCGGAAGAATACGGAAATTGGTGTCCTCGAGCTTCGAGCGCAGTCTTACGTCGTCCGCGCCGCGGGTCAGCTCGAAATTCCACTGTCCGGTCCAGCCGATCGCATAGACATATCCGCGTCCGTTCTTGTGGATGTTGAAGAAGGGCGCCTGTTTGTCGCTCGATCTGCCGCCGCGGTTGGAGAAGCGCTTGCTCTCGCCCTGATAAATGTGATTCTGACAGCGGTTGTCGTGATATTCGTCCGGATTTGAGCTGAACTCGTCATAGCTCCATACAGAGCCGACCGGAGCGTATATTTTCGTCGCGGTCTTGGTGTCGGGCATATAGGCAGAATAGCGGGAGGGTTCCTCATGCTCCATCGGGAGAGTCACGTCGCAGTCCCAAAGCTCGGATATGATTCCGGTCGGCTCGCTGCCGGTGTTCTCGAAGAAGTTGACCGTCTCGACGGCGTCAAACTCGGGGTAGAATCTCAGCGTGTTAGTTACAACAAGCCCGCCGCGAAGCGTATAGACAGTCGTCAGCGTGTTTTCTCCTTCGGTTCGGTTCTCCGACAGAACCGATTTTTCAAACGGTTTGCCGTCATAGAGGAAGGAGAGGGTCCTTGCGCTTTTGAAGTATTCGATCATGTTAATGGCCTCCTGAATAAGATTTTTCAATATGATGAAAACGTTTTCCCATACGGGTGAATTGGTTATATTCGCTTATGTGTCAGATTCAGATATAGAACGACATATTGCTCTGCAATACCAGCTCGGGCTTGATGTGCACATCTTCCACACGCCCCTCGCGCATCAGCGAAATAAGCTCGATCACGCTCCGCCGCGCCTGCTCGCGCTGATTCTGATATATGATCGCCGAGAGCGAGCCGCGTTTCAGACATTCGGCCGAGCGGTCGAAGATATCTACTCCGATGACCTTAATTTTCCCCGCAAGTCCCCGCTCCTCGAGACAGCGGCAGACCGCGGGCGAGACGTAGGACGATACGAATATTCCGTCAAGCTCGCCGTGCCGCTCAATCAGCGCCGAAGTCAGCTCATAGGCATTGTCCATGCTGTCATAGCTGTCGAGAATGTCAACGACCGACAATCCGCGCGCATCCGCTTCGGCGGTGAAGCCCTCGGTGTTCATGCGGTGTATGCTCGCCGAGCGGTCGCCGGCGATCATGGCGACCCTTCTTACCGAATCAAAGAGGGACAGAAACTCGGCCGCCATCCGTCCGACCATGCGCTCGTCTACCGTTACGCTTTTGCAGAAGGAATCATCGACGGCGATCTGAAGGGATATCATCGGCAGTCCGGATTTGATGAGCGGCTCGCGGTAAGTGGAAATATCAAAGGAGGGAATGAATATCAGTCCGTTGATCGAGTCCTTTATCGAATCGAAAGCGTCGGTAAAGACCTCGGGCTTCGGCGATGTGCGGTCGTAATGGCGGATCGTATACCGGAAGCCGAAATTCACATATTCGTCCAGCGCCTCGATGAGGCCGTCAACCATCGGATCCATAACCTCGCAGGGCTCGTCGGGCAGAATGATTCCTATGCTTTTGTTTTTTCCGGCGAGGAACTGAGCGGCGCGGTTGGGCTTGTAGCCGAGCCGTCCGGCGGCTTCTTCTATGCGCTTGACCGTATCCGGGCTGATGGCTCCGGTGCCGTTGAGGGCTTTGCTCGCCGTGGATATAGCCACGCCCGCTTCGGCAGCTACCTCTGAGATTTTTACCTTGGACATTCAGATTACCTCTTTGAATTTTTGCCGACATTTAGATCAGCCGGCGGTGCTAAAGTAAGGAAAACGATTTCCTTGCCCTCATTATAGCATAGCCCGAGGCTTTTGTCAAGCATATTTATAAAAAATCAATAAATTTGTGCTGGACGAGACGGCAATGCGGCACTATACCGACTCACTATAAAAAATACGGGTCTGCGGGCTCACGATCTTTTATGATCCTGTCCGCAGACCTGTTTCATAATATTATTTTAATCTCGGCAATCCGCCGTCAAAGCTGACCTCGCGACGCGAGAGATACCAGCTCTTTCCGCAGTCCGGCGAGCCCTGATAGTAGAGCCAGATTCGTCCGTCGTTTGCTTCATAGATGTAGGGATGCCCCGATTCGCTCGAGTTCCACTCGCCGGGCTTGCCGCAGGCGAGAAAGGGAGCTTCGATGAACAGCCGCCTGAAATGGAATCCGTCCTCCGATACCGCGCAGCCTATCTGCTGCGGCGCGCAGTTGTACGAGCCGGCATAGAACAAATAGACCTTACCGTCGCGTTCGAGTGCGGCGGGCGCTTCGATGCAGTCCCGCTCCCAGTCGAGCTCAGGCTCAAGCACGATCTCCGGAAAGAATCTGAACTCCCTATTGAGCTCAGGCGTGAGCTCCTGATACGCCGCACCGACGATCTGACGCTTGAAGTCCTTGTCACGCGTCGCGAAGTAGAGTATCAGCTTGTCGTTATGAACGCAGACATCAGCGTCGATCGCCCGTCCGCATGACCAGACGGGGAGATCCGTCCACGGCTCGCGGGGAGCGAAAACCGGGCTCGACTCGTTCTTTATAAAATTCACTCCGTCCGAGGATACGGCGTGACAGATCGCGTCGAGCTTTCCGTTTCCATAGGTCTGGTAAAAGAGATGTATCTTTCCGCCGTAGACTATCGCTCCCGGCGCGCCGATTCCGTGCTTTTCGCAGTCGAGCGTCAGCGGTATTTTACCGATGTAGGTAAAATTCTCTCCGTCCTCAGAGCGCGCGATGCCTACGCCGAGCACCCTGTTCTCGAGTACGGAATGGTACAGCCACCAGCGACCGCCGAACTCGACGACCGCCGGATCTTTGGCAAAATCTTTAGTTCCTTTAGTTGTGTAGAGCATTTAATCAGCCTTCAAAAAATTCATTCAAATTTTCAATAATTGCTTTTTCGGATGGCTCGATCGAATCGAGATAGGACGCGATTCCCGCGTCGGGATTCGAGAAGCAGTACATGAACGCGCGTCCGAGTCCATTGATTCCCGCCGAGGTGTTCAGATACGCAAGGTCGACCGCGAGCGTGTCGCTTATTATCCCGAGCATTTCGACCGAGTCGTCGTCGCGGGTATATTTTGTCGAGAGCGCGGTCTCGAAATAAGCCTCTCTGGTGATGTTATAGCCCGCCGAGCTGTAAGCCTCGATAAGGAGGCTTATCTTGTCAAGCTCCTTTGCGGTCGTGGGTATCGCGAACTGGCAGTCAAAGGAGGGCGTGATGTAATTCTCCTGTTTCTCATCGTATTTCGGGAGCGGGAGAACGCCGTAGTCAATATCGCTGGCGCGCATATCGTCGTAAGTCAGGGTTTCCAGCGCGGTGTAGTGGAAAAGCGCTCTGCCGTCGATGAATATTTTGCTGTCTGGCTCGTTTCCTGTGATATAGCCGCCCTCGCTGCCGTTCAGAAGCGTGTTCATGCGCTCAACGACGTCGACGAATTTCTCCTTGTTGTAGCCGAGCGAGATTTTGCCGTCGCTGCCCTCGGTGTAGCAGGATACATACGCCGACTGCCAGCCGTAGAGCTTCTTGTAGCCCAAAAATCCGTAGAGGTCTCCGGAGCTGCGGGTACCGTCCGAGTCGAGGTCGCTGTAGACGTCCTTTGTCATCGAGATGAATTTATCGAGCGTCCAGCTTCCGTCCCTGACCTTGCTGACAGCGTCGTAGATAGCGTCGTTTACAACGTCTCCGTCGGCTTCGGCGACCGTGAAGTATTCGCCGTTCTTATCCTGCCATGTGGCGACGCGGAGCGTGAAGCCGTCAAGATCGGTATCCGGCAGATATGACGCGATAGGTCCGGCCGCAGTCGTTTCGACAGGCTCGGTCTGAGAGTCTCCGACAGTAGTCTGATCGTTTGTTCCGGTCTGTCCGCCGCAGGATGAAGCAAGCAGAGCTATCACAAGCGCGAGAAGCAATGAGATTTTGCGTTTCATTTTGCAGTCCTCCTGAATATTTCGTTGTAACTATTCTATCATATTTCACTTGACAAATCCAGTATGTTCGTGTATAATCAGTGACAGAATGTGATATCATCGGCGAGGAGACTATGTTTGTACAGAAACAGAATTTCGGCGTGAACGACACGCTTCAGTTTAATTTTCAGCTTGGTAAATATGATTATCCCACCCATATCCACCAGTTCGCCGAGCTCTGCTATGTTATCGACGGCTCGCTCGAGCTCACGGTGAACGACAGGGTGCTGACGCTTTGCGGCGGAGATTATCTTTTCATCGCCCCGCTGCAGGTTCACGGCTATTACACGCCGGAAAGGTGCAATGCGGTCGTCATGGCGTTTCCCGAATCGCTCCTGCCCGAATGTCGATCGATCGGATGCTATACGCGAAAATGCGCTCGGAATCCCGCGGCAAAAGCCGCGTCGGACTATTTTGAAGCAATATTTATGTGCGGAGGGCTCGGAACAGAGCGTTATGCGCCTGACGGCTCGGACGGCAGAGACATATCGAAACCCTTCTTTGTCGATCTGACCGATGCACGTCAGTTTATGCGCGTAAGCTCGGCGCTCAGAGCTCTGTTTGCCGAGTGCGAGAGCTCCGACAGAGAATCAGGCGGCGACGACGGCGCGCTCACAAGGCTGCTCGTCTGGCTAGGCGAGCATTTCACCGAACCGATCGGGCTGGAAAACGCGGCGCAGGCGCTCGGCTACAGCCGCAACTACCTTTCGCACCGGATAAAAAAGCTCTCGGGAATGTCGTTCAATGAGCTTTTATCAAGTCTGCGGGTCGACCATGCGCGAAAATTACTGGGACAGGGAACGGCAGTCCTCGACGCTGCGCTCGACAGCGGCTTCGGGACTGAGCGCAGCTTTTACCGCACCTTCAAAAAGATCACCGGGATGACTCCCGGCGAATATTTGAAGGGCAAATGTAAACAATAAGCGAATATTATGTGAATTATTTGCCGCAGCGCTTGACCTTATGCCTGCTTTAAGGTTTATAATAAAAGCATCAAACCATCAGGAGAAATCAGATGCGTATAGGCGAGATCGAATCAATAACCCGGCTTTCAGCCGGAACCCTACGATACTGGGAGGAGCGCGGGCTTGTCAGCTTCGGACGCTCC
>CACXED010000337.1 GCA_902766575.1 uncultured Ruminococcus sp.
AAAAATGCGGCGATCAGCTCAAATCTCCCCGAGAGCATCAGCCTCGGCACCCGGATGATATCCCAGAGCGCGCCGAGCGCCGCTCCGACGATGAGCGAATACAAAAGCGTCGCCCACATCTCCGAGGAGTTCCAGATGATCATTCCTTCCTCCCGAAGAAGCCGCGCTTTTTAGCCGGACGTTCCTCGAAATAGAAGACTCCGCCGATCCTTCCCTCAACCACGATCTCTCCGGTCTCTGACGAGAGGCTGGTGATCCGAAGCTCCGAGCCGTCCACGGTAATATCCCCGTTGCAGCTTGAGAGAATTATTCCCGACTCGTCGAAGCTCGAGACGTCTCCGACTCCGGTTATCTTGAGGTAGGAGCGGTCGCGCAGGATTATCTCCTGCTTTTTATATGAATCGTTCATTGTCATCCTCCGAAACCAGAATATACTAAATTATATTCAGTCTCCGGAAGAATATGATTCACGAGATGAATTCGTACATTGAAGCCGCGTCGGCCTTAGCCGTGAAATCGCGGACGTCGAGCACCCTCAGCCGCGTCGTGCGCTCGCCGAAGGAGATCTCGATGATATCGCCGACCTTGACGTCATAGGACGCCTTAGCGGGACGGCCGTTTACCGAAACGTGGGAAGCGTCGCAGGCGTCGTTGGCGACGGTGCGGCGTTTTATCAGTCTTGAGACCTTGAGGAATTTGTCAAGTCGCATTTTTTCCTCCTGTTGCAAAATAAGTATCCGGAATCAGCAAAGGCGGCAGCAGACCGCCGGAAAGCCGGGCGACCGCTTGCCGCCCGATCCGGATCGAGTTCGCAGGTGTCCTTATGGATGTGTCGGAATTACTTCTTTTCGTTGAGGCTTGCCTTGAGGGTCTTGCCGACAGAGAAGTTAAGTCTGCGGGAAGCGGGGATAGTGATCTTAGCGCCGGTAGCGGGATTAACGCCAAGACGCTCGCCGCGCTCCTTGACCTCAAAGGTTCCGAATCCAACGAGCTGAACCTTTTCGCCGGCGATGAGAGCTGCCTCGATAGTGGAGAATACTGCGTTAACTGCCGCCTCGGCTTCCTTCTTCTTGAGTCCGGTAGCCTTTACGACTTCTTCGGTCAGATTAGTTTTGTTCATTTTTGAAATGATCCTTTCAGTCTTGATTTACCGTAAAACATCGGTATATAAAAGTATACCATTTTTTTATGAATTTATCAATACCCTGCGGCAAATTTGTTTGAAAAAATAAGCCTTTTTACAGGATTTTTTTTAGTCAAAAGGCAAAATTCAGTCCCTGACTCCGGCTATCAGCGAATCGCAGTAATCGGACAGGAGCTTTTCGGGATCGAGCCCCAGCTCCTTTGCTCTCGCAGCAGCGGCAAAAAGCGCGCCGGGAAGCTCCTCGTCGGACGATGAGCACTCCGGCGCTCCGGTCGGGACGCCGAGCTTTTTGCATTTTGACGAGAGCTTTGCGGCTCTCATCAGCGACGGCAGAGTGTGCGCGACCGCGTCGAGCTCCTCTGCGGAGGAGCGCAGATTCTTCTCGCCACGCTTGATAGAGTCCCAGTTTTTCAGCACCTCGTCAGTGGTGTCGGCGGTCACGTCTCCAAAGACGTGGGGATGCCGGAGTATCATCTTCCGGCAGACGCCGTCGACCGCGTCGGCAAAGGTAAATTCCCCATTCTCCTCGGAAATCCGCGAGTGGAACACCACCTGCAGAAGCAGATCGCCCAGCTCCTCGCAGAGCGCGGTCGGATCTCCGCGGTCGATAGCCTCGGCGACCTCGTAGGTCTCCTCGATGAGATCCCTGCGGATCGAGCGGTGGGTCTGCTCGCGGTCCCACGGACAGCCCTCCGGCGAGCGCAGTATGACCATGATCTCGAGCAGATCGTCTATTGTGTAGCGCTCTTTTTTAGTCATTTCCCTGATTTTTTCGTTCATTTTATTGTCCTTTCAAGAGCTTGATTATCCTTACGCCGCAGATCAGCGCGTAAGCGCCGACGGCGATCATTATCGCCGGGATCGTCCCGACGAGCGGAAACGCGATCGCAGCCGCTGTCACCGCTGTCAGCGCCGCGGCGAACC
>CACXED010000338.1 GCA_902766575.1 uncultured Ruminococcus sp.
CTCGATCTATCTCGAGCAGGATACCGTCGATCTCGAAAACAAAACGAACGCCAAGCTCGCTATCAGGGGACGCCACGATCCCTGCATATCGCTCAGAGCCGTGCCGGTCGTAGAATCGGCTGCGGCGATAGCCTTGACGTCGCTTATGCTCGAAACCGAAGGGAGAAGCCTTAATTGAATACCGACCGGTTTGAAACCTGCACTCGGCTGATAAACACAAATCTCGGTCTGCTCGACGCGGAGACCGCTTCGGCGTCCGAGCGGAGGATAGCGCAGCTCTCGGATCTCGCGACGCTGATTTCGCAGAATCCGCAGCGGTTTTTCGATTCCGACAATATCTACGGCGAGTTCGGCGGGCTTATCAGGCAGGGAAGCGTTCCGACTGAGGCGGCTGAGGACGCAAAGCCTTATCTCAAAGCCTATTATTCGTCTCAGCTGCTCTCGGACAAGCTGACTGTCTGCCGCTTTCTCGCCGGGAAGCTGAGCTGGAGCAGCGATTTCAGGCTCGCGGCGCTGCTCGGAGCGGGCAGCGAGGGCTTTCTGCCGCTCGATCGCGACCCAAAGATCGCCTATCTCCGAAATTCCTACTCGGACACGGCGTTCAGGATATTCTCCGAGGTCGTCGGAACGCCGTCGGTCAGCTATCAGAGCGATTTTTCCGCCGTCTGCGAGGAGGTCTACTACGGCCGCGCCGATATGTGCATACTGCCGCTCGACAGCTCGCGCGACGCAAAGCTGATCGGCTTCTGCCGGCTTATAGACAAATACGAGCTGAAGATAGTGCTCGCCTGCGACGTCGCTTCGTCCGACGGCGGAGTCACGACCCGCTACGCGCTGCTCAGAAAGAATCTCACCTTCCCCGACACTCTGCCGGACAGAGCCGACGCGAGATTCTTTGAGTTCAGCTTCGTTCCCGGAGAGGGAATATCGCTCGGAGACGTGCTTTTTGCCGCCGAGGGCTTCGGACTGAAGCTCTACAAGGTCGACGCGATACCGCTGACCTACAGCGACAGCGAGTTCTCCTACGACGTGATACTGCACTGTCCCGATCACTCGGTCGAGCCCTTTGCGCTGTTCATGGCGCTCGAAGCGCCGCAGTACGAGACGCTCGGCGTCTACGCCCATCTGAGAAGCTGATGGACTACCGGGAATTTCTGCGGCTGCTTAAGGGCGAAAACTCGAGAGCCGTTCTGTTCGAGCCCTTTCCGACGCGGAAGACAGTCACTCAGGTGATCTGGCGCGGCGGAGACGAGCTCTGGGACACGGCGTTTTGTCGGGCAGAGACGCTTATCGAATTCTACGCTTACATAAGGTCGGACGTCGCGGTGATCGAGCCGCGCGGAGAGCTTCGGGAGATGCTCAGAGCCGAGCTGCCGGAGGGGATGCGCTTTGTCGTGGTCTCCGATGATCCGGACGAGCTCAGAGCCGCCGACGATTCGGAGCCTGTATGCGCTCTCGCGACGCGCGGCGAGCGGATCGGAGTTGAAAAACCGCTGATCTGCCTTGCGAGGGAGAACGAAGCTCCCGCCGAGACCTATTGTCGCTCGGAGGGCTTCGACGCGGTGTATCTCAGCTCTGACGCTGAAAAATATATAGGTAAAAAGCCGGTTCTCGGCGGGATCGGGACTGATTTCATCAACACGGCAGGCCCGCTCGACATCTACAGCCGGGTGAGAGAGCTGGCAGAAACGCCGGGCTGGGCAGTCGGAACCGGCGGGCTCGGAGAGCCGGTAGAGTATCTCGGCTTTATCTCGATGCTCGGAATATACGATAAATTATTATAAAGAGGTATAAATAAATGAAAAAATCCTTTTCCTACACCACCTCCGGAACCTGCTCGAGACAGATCGACATCGTGCTCGACGGCGACCGGATCGAGAGCGTTAAGTTCATCGGCGGCTGCTCGGGAAATACTCAGGGCGTTGCGGCACTTGTCAAGGGAATGACTGTCGACGAGGCTGTCTCGCGTCTCAAGGGCATACGCTGCGGCTTCAAGCCGACCTCCTGCCCCGATCAGCTCGCGAACGCGCTCGAGTCGGCAAAATAACACGCATACCGGGAACTTTGCACGCATAAAATAAAATAAAAAAGTAGGGAGAAAATCAATGACATACAGAGAAAACTACGAGCGCTGGCTTAACTCGGACAAGGTCGACGAGACGACAAAGGCGGAGCTCAGGGCGATCGCCGACAACGACGAGGAGATCAAATTCCGTTTTGTCAAGGATCTCGAGTTCGGAACCGCCGGACTGCGCGGCATTATGGTCGCCGGAACCAACGCGATGAATGTATACACCGTCGCTCACGCAACTCAGGGACTCGCCGCGCTGATCAACAAGCTCGGCAAGGCTGACCGCGGTGTGGCGGTCGGCTACGACTCGCGCAACAACTCCAAGCTCTTTGCCGAGACCGCCGCGCGCGTTCTCGCGGCTAACGGCGTTAAGGTCAGACTCTACAAGGGGATCCGTCCGACGCCGATGCTCTCCTTTGCCGTACGCGAGCTCAACTGCATCGCCGGGATCAACATCACCGCGTCCCACAACCCGAAGCAGTATAACGGCTACAAGGCTTACTGGGAGGACGGAGCTCAGCTCCCGCCCGATCACGCCAAGACCGTCTCCGAGTTCATCGCCGCTGCCGATATCTTTGACGACGTCAGACTGATCCCGCTCACCGAGGGGCTCGGAACCGGGCTCATCGAGTATATCCCCGACGAGTTCGACGATCTCTATATGTCAAAGGTCATCGCCGAGGCGGTCAACCCCGACGTCATCGCAAAGGTCGCCGACGAGCTTAAGATCGTCTACACGCCTCTGCACGGAACCGGCTACCGCGTCGTTCCCGAGGTTCTGAAGCGCGTCGGACTCAAGCACATCTACACCGTCGAGGAGCAGATGGTGCTCGACGGCAATTTCCCGACCGTCAAGTTCCCGAACCCCGAATATCCCGAGGTCTTTGAGCTTGGCATCAGGCTCGCCGAGGAGGTTGGCAGCGATCTCATCATCGCGACCGATCCCGACGCCGACCGCACCGGTATCATGTCCCGCGACAAGAGCGGAAAGTTCGTCTGCCTCACCGGAAATCAGGTCGGAGCGCTGCTGCTCGATTACATCATCTGCGCCTACGAGTCGACAAAGATGCCAGAGAATCCTTATGCTATCAAGACTATCGTCACAACCGAGATGGTGACCGAGATCTGCCGCGTACACAACGTTAAGCTCCACAACGTGCTCACCGGCTTCAAGTTCATCGGCGAGGTCATCAAGAAGTACGAGGTCACGGGTCACGACAACTTCATCTTCGGCTTTGAGGAGAGCTACGGCTATCTCAAGGGAACCTATGCCCGCGACAAGGACTCGGTCGTTGCGACGATGCTCATATCCGAGATGGCGGCTTATTACAAGACAAAGGGCATGACCCTCTGCGACGCTATGGACGCGCTCTACGAGCGCTACGGCTGGTACGGAGAGGGAACCTCCAACATCTACATGGAGGGTCTCGACGGACTCGAGCGCATGGCGAAGCTGATGGATAAGCTCAGAAACGATCCGCCCGCCGAGCTCGCGGGCTTCAGGGTCACTGAGCGCCGCGACTATCTGAAGGACACCGTTCTCGACGTCGCCACCGGAAAGGTCACATCGACCGGACTTCCTACGTCGAACGTGCTCTACTTCAGAACCGAAGCCGACGACGTGATCGTCATCCGTCCCTCCGGAACCGAGCCGAAAATCAAGACCTACATCCTCTGCCACGGAACCTCCCGCGAGGATGTTAAGGAAAAGGTCGCTGCATACAGCAAGGTCACCGAGACCTGGACTGAATAATAACGAAAAGAAAAAACCGCCCGAAAGCGGTTTTTTCTTTTTTCAGTCGAGCTTTTCGACTGTCTGGGAGTAGCAGCGGTCGCAGGTTATAACCGTGTTGTAGTTAGGCGAAAGCTCTCGTACCCTCGTCTCGATCATCTCGCGGATCTCGTGGTCGGAGTATTTGCTGTCGCAGGGAACGGCGATATCGAAGATCAGATTGGTGTGCGTCTGACCGCGGACGACGCGGAAATCGTGCATGGTGATCACATAACCGACAATAGCCGAGACCTTGCCGACGATATCGGCGACCTCGCTGTGGATCGCGTTTATCTCGGCGTCGGCAGTCACCACCGGGTCGAGGTGTATCACCACGTGCATACCCGTCTCGCGGAGAAAATCGAACTCGATGTTGTCGATGATATCGTGGCTGACGAGGATATCCTGCTCGGCGGGGACTTCGACGTGAACCGAGACGAAGCAGCGGTCGGGACCGTAGTTGTGAACCATCAGGTCGTGATATCCGAGCACGCCCTCGTAGGTCATGATCTTGTCGCCTATAGACTTTGTGAGCTTCGGGTCAGGCGCGAGTCCGAGCAGCGGGTCAGCAGTCTCGATGACAAGGCATATGCCCGACTTTATAATGAAAATCGCGACCGCGCAGCCGAGCCAGCCGTCGAGGTTCACCGAGGTCAGGCGGGTTATCAGCGCGCCGAGGAGCACCGCGGAGGTTGACAGCACGTCGTTGCGGCTGTCGGAGGCTGTGGCTATCAGCGTCGTAGAGTCGATATGCTTTCCGACCGCGACATAGAAGCGGCTCTGCCAGAGCTTGACTAAAATCGAGACCACCAGAATG
Source organism: uncultured Ruminococcus sp. (assembly GCA_902766575.1). Lineage (GTDB taxonomy): Bacteria > Bacillota > Clostridia > Oscillospirales > CAG-272 > Flemingiibacterium. The sequence goes on from CACXED010000338.1 coordinate 4,660, forward strand.
ACGAACGCCGGTATCGTGTAGTTCGTCTCGGACGGCGAAAACAGGCTCTGAACCGAGCTTATCAGAAACTGCACGCCGAGGATCGTTATCACCATCGAGACTATCAGTCCGGTTATGTATTCGATGCGCCGATGACCGTAAGGGTGCTCGGCGTCGGCGGGCTTTTTCGCGAGCCTGAAGCCGATGAGCGTTATTATCGACGAGCCGGCGTCGGTCAGGTTGTTGATAGCGTCGGCGGTTATCGCGATACTGCTCGTGATTATACCTATCACGATCTTGAGCAGCGACAGGAAGATATTCGAGACGATTCCGACCATTCCGGCGACCGACGCGCAGCTGTCGCGCACTCTCGGGTCGGAGGTGTTCTTGTAGTCCCGGACAAAGAGCGAGAGAATTTTCAGATTCATAGATTCACATCCTTGAATAAACGGTCATTTGTCCATGAGCTGTTCAGCGGCGCGGAGGATTCCGTATTTGCCGCTCTCGTAGGTCAGACCGCCCTGCATATAAATCGTAAAGGGAGCGCGGATCGGTCCGTCGCAGGAGAGCTCTATAGACGCGCCCTGAGTAAAGGTTCCGGCAGCCATTATGACCTTGTCAGTATAGCCGGGCATGGCGTCGGGTATCGGCGCGACGTAGGAGTCGACCGGAGAGCCGCTCTGTATTCCTCCGCAGAACGCGATCATATTCTCGGGCGAGCCGAGCTTTATCGACTGGATAATATCCGAGCGGCGCTCGTTCCAGCGCGGGCTGACCTCAAAGCCCATCGCCTCGAATATGTACGCGGCGAAGTGCATGGTCTTGAGCGCCTGCGCGACGGTATGCGGCGCGTAGAAGAAGCCCTTGATAAGGCTCTTGTTCGCTCCGAGCGTAGCTCCGCACTCGAGTCCGACTCCGACCGAGGTCAGACGGTAGGACGCCAGCTCGACTGCCCGTGCGGTTCCGGCGACGTAGCCGCCCGACTCAGCCATTCCGCCGCCGGGATTCTTGATGAGCGAGCCCATCATCAGATCGGCTCCGACCGCGACCGGCTCGCGGGTCTCGGTGAACTCGCCGTAGCAGTTATCGACGACGACATAGGCTTTCGAGCGGGCCTTTGCGAATGCGGCGATCTCGCCGATCTCGTCAACCGTCAGCGTCGGGCGGGTCATGTAGCCCTTTGAGCGCTGGATAAAGACTATCTTCACGCGGTCGCCGCCGTCGGCGAGCTCTCTTGCGACCTCGTCGAAGTCTACTTTGCCGTCCTTTAGTCCGACCTCGCGGTACTCGACGCCGAAATCGGCGAGCGAGCCGTTTCCGGGCGTTCCGGAAAGTCCGATCACCTGCTCGAGCGTATCGTAAGGCTTGCCTGTGACCGAGAGCATGATATCGCCCGGTCTGAGCAGTCCGTACAGCGCAATTGCAATCGCCTGAGTTCCGTTGACTATGCTGTGCCGGACGAAAGCCGCTTCGGCTCCGAAAACGTCGGCGTAGACGCGGTCGAGCGCTTCGCGTCCCTTGTCGTCGTAGCCGTAGCCGCTTGTGCCGTCGAAGCAGGTGCTGTCGATGCGGTGATTCCGGAAAGCCTCGAGCACCTTTGCGGTGTTCTCATAGGCTGTGCGGTCGATGTCGGAAAAGATCGGCGCGAGCTCGCGCTCGGCTTTAATTGTAAGTTCCTTTAAGTCCATTTTCAATAACCCTCGCGCAGAGGGACTTCCTTTCTTTATTTTCCAAATTCGTTCACGAGCTGCTTGAAGTAATTTCCGCGCTCCTCGAAATTCTTAAAGCGGTCGAAGCTCGCCGACGCGGGGGAGAGAATGACGATATCGCCGGGCTTCGCGGTCAGGCGAGCCGTCTCAACCGCGCCCTCGAAGCTCTCACATTCGATTATCGGCGGCTGGCCGTTATATTCGGGCGAGCCCTCGAGCGCAGCTTTTATCTTCGGCGCGGTAGCTCCGGTCAGGATAACGGATTTCGCGCAGTCGATCAGCGGCTTTGCCAGCGGATCGTAGGGAATGTGCTTGTCGTAGCCGCCGCAGATGACTATCAGCTTCTGATTGAAAGCTCTCAGCGCCGCTTCGGTTCTCGTCGGGCTTGAGTCGATCGAGCTGTTGTAGTATTTTACTCCTTCAAATTCCCGGACGAGCTCGCAGCGGTGCTCGACTCCGCCGAAGCTCCGGGCAGTCTCAATAATCGTTTCTTGGCTGACATAGCCCCATGTGAGGGCGATCGCGGTCATGTAGTTCTCGACGTTGTGCCGCCCGGGAAGCTTGATATCAGCCACATCGAGAATCTTCTCCTCGCCCGATTCAGTCTTTCTGACGATAACTCCGTCCCGATCATAGATCGCAGCCGAAGCGTTTTTCAGCTCCGGCTCGGATTTCGCGCTGAAGAACGTGATATCGGCGTTTGTGAGCTCTGCCATCTCCCGCGTAGCCTCGCAGCCCCAGTTGAGAACGAGCCGCTCGTTTCCGGGATGGAGAAAGATGTTCTCCTTGGCTTTCGTGTATTCCTCCATGCCGGTATGCCAGTTCAGGTGATTCGGCGTTACGTTGGTTATCGCCGCGGCAAAGGGCGAGCGCTTCATGCTCTGGAGCTGAAAGCTCGACAGCTCGACTACAGCAAAATCGCTCTCGCGTATCGAGTCGATCTCGGGTAGGAGCGGCTTTCCGATGTTGCCGCCGACATAAACTATCGCTCCAGAGCCGGTCCGCTCAGCCTCGCGGCGCAGGAAGGTGTAGGTCAGCGTCGTAGTCGTGGTCTTGCCGTCGCTTCCGGTGACGGCGAAAATTCTGCACGGGCAGAGCTCAAAGAACAGCTCCATCTCGGAGGTCAGCTTCGAGCCGCGCGCTGTTGCTTCAAGAAACTCGGGTCGGTCGGGACGTATGCCCGGCGCGCGGAAAATGAGCTCGTCGTTGATATCGTCGAGATAGCCCTCGCCGAGGATCAGTCTCACGCCCTTTTTCTCGAGCGATGTCGCGAGGTCTCCGAGCTTGTCGGCGGTTTTCATATCCCTCGCGGTGACGATAGCTCCGTGTGAAATCAGAAAGTCGATGAGCGGCGTGTTCGAGATCCCTATCCCGACCACCGAGACCGTCTTGTTTTTGATATAGCTGTAAAAATCGGTCAGCTTTGACATTTCGGGTAAATCCTCTCGTAAAAAACGATTATTTCGTGATCCGGTCGATAGCCGTGTTCTCACCGAGGAGCGCGACCGTTTCGTCGGCAGAGAAGGGCTTATTCGGATCGGGGGATATGTTCATTCCGGTCACAGGGTCGTTCACCGCGAGCACGGTCACTCCGTAGCGTCGGCGAATGTCGATCTCGGCGATCGACTTGCCGACCCATTTTTCGGGGACGGCGACCTCGACTATCGAGTGTGTATCCGAGAACTCGATGTACTCGAGCACGTTGTTCCGGTCGAGTATGCCGACGAGCTTCTCGCCCATGTCCTGCTCGGGGAATACGACCATATCCGCGCCGATCTTTTCGAGCACGCGGCGATGCTGATCGCTCGACGCGCGGGAGACAACCTGCGGAACTCCCATCTCCTTGAGGATGAGCGTTATGAGTATGCTGTCGTTGATATTCTCAGCCGAGGCTACGACCGCGCAGTCATAGTCGCCGACTCCGGCGGCACGGAGCACCGCTTCGCTCGTCGGGTCTCCGACCACCGCGTTGGTGACGATATCGCTCATGGCGTTGACTATATCGTCGTTTGTATCGATCACGAGCACCTGATGATCGGTGCGGGCGAGATTCACTGCGAGCGTCTGTCCGAAGCGCCCGAGCCCGATTATGCAGAAGCTGCGTTTTTTCGTTTTCATGGTTGATATTTTCCTTTCCCGGCGGTACGCGCCGTAGGGTTCAGCCTATCATTATATTCACTTCGGGATAGCTTATGCAGCCGCGCTTTTTAGCCTGTCTTAGCATCAGAGAGTAAGTTATCGTCAGTATTCCGACTCTGCCGAAGAACATCAGCAGCATTATCACGATATGCGAAAAGAGCGACAGCTCCGGCGTCAGCGAGAGCGACAGTCCGACCGTCGAGATCGCCGAGATCGTCTCGTAGAGCGCGGGCAGCAGCTCGATTCCCTCGGCGAGAGAGATCAGTATTCCGCCAAGGATTCCGGAGGTCAGATTGATCGAGACGGCGGTCAGCGCACGCACGACGGTCAGATGGGTTATCCGGCGCTTTCCGAGCACTATCTCGTCGCTGCCGCGCGCAAAGCTGACGACGGCGAGCACCAGAACTCCGAAGCTGCCGACCTTGACGCCGCCCGCGGTCGAGCCTGACGCTCCTCCGATGAGCATATAGAACAGGCAGAGCAGCTGGGTCGACGGGGTCATGTCCGCGTTGCCGATAAAGTCGATTCCGGCGGTACGGGTGGTTATCGACTGGAACAGGCTGTGGTAGATTTTGTCTCCGACCGATATTCCGGCAAGCGTCGCGGGATTGTTCCACTCAAACAGCGCCACGAGCAGCGCGCCGCTGACTATCAGCGCCAGCGAGATGGCGACGACGAATTTTGAATAGACCGAGACGCGCTTGCGGCTCTTTATGAAGTTGACGATATCGTCCCAGACAATGAATCCTATTCCGCCGATGACTATCAGCAGCATCACCGTTCCGCCGACGAGATAGTTCTCGCGGAAGCCCGAAAAGCTGTCGAGCAGATCGAAGCCCGCGTTGCAGAACGCCGACACCGAATGAAATATTCCGCACCAGATCCCCTGTCCCCAGCCGAGCTCGGGAATGAACTGCGTCGCGAGGATAACCGCTCCGGCAAACTCTATGCAGAGCGTTCCGAGCAGTATGCGCTTGACGAGCTTCACCGTCCCGCCGAGGTCGGAGAGTCCGAGCGACTGCGCGACGATCACGCGCTCGCGCGGAGTTATCTGCCGTCTTGCGAAGATCGACAGCATCACGGCGAGAGTCATGAAGCCGAGACCGCCGATCTGGATTAAGATCAGTATCACGATCTGACCGAACATACTCCAGTATGTACCGCTCGGCACGACCGTGAGCCCGGTCACGCAGGTGGCGCTGACCGCGGTGAACATAGCGTCCTCCGGAGAGGTGAAGCTCCCGCTCGCCGACGAGATCGGAAGCATCAGCAGAAGCCCTCCGAGCAGTATCAGCAGCAGAAATCCGATAATGATGATCTGCGTCGCGGTGAGCCTGATCGAGCCCCGGAGCTTAAGCTTCTTCTGGACGATCAGACGGCGTCCGGAGCTGAATTTATCCTGTTTTGGAGTCAAGCGCGTCACATCCTTTCTGCAAAGCTTCGTCCGGCTCGCCGAGATTCAGCGTCACGAGCAGCGGGTAATGGTCCGACGGATAGTGTCCGTTCCACGAGTGCCGGACGATCTCGCAGGAGATCTCGGTAAATTCGGGGCTGGCGAACACATGGTCGAGCCTCATTCCCGGCTCCTTGCCGCGGAAGAAATGGAATGTTCCTCCAATGGCGTCCGAAACGCTCGTGAGACGCGGCAGATCGAGGCTTTCGAGCAGCTTTACCGTTCGGGAATCGGGCGTGGCGTTGAAATCTCCGGTCAGGATGGTCGGGAGCGGATCCTTTGAGTTGAGCTCGGCGATCCGGCGGCAGACTATACGGAGCTGGAGCATCCGGGCGGTCTCGCTCGAAACGTCGAGGTGAGTGTTGAACATACGGAATCGTCTGCCGCCGAACGAGAGCTCGGCTACGGTGCAGATGCGCGGGAATATCCAAGAGAGGGGATAGCGCATTGAGATCAGCCGTCCGCTGCGGTTCTTGGAGAGCGGAAAGGTGGACTCAAAGTCGATTTTAATGCCGTTTCTGACGGCGATGTCCGAGTGCTCGTTGAAAATAAGTCCTCCGCGCCCGAGACCGACGAAATTGTAGCCGCCGAGCTCGTGCTCGAGGTAGGTGCGCATTATCGGCGTAAGCTCCTGAACTCCGACGAGATCGGCGTTGAGCTCGAGCATCGCGTCGCGCAGGATCTCCCGGCGGCGTTTCCAGCTCCGGACTCCGAAGCCGAGCCCGGTGCTCTTGAGGTTGAAGGTCGCAACCCTCAGGGTCATGTTTATCTTTCCTTTATATAGAAATAATCATCATTCTATATATTATATCACAATTCCGTTCGTTTGTACATAGGTTTGTGTAAAATATTTATTAAGGCGATTGATTAAAATCAAAAAAACGCCGTCAGGCGTCTTTTTGATTTCAAAATCCCGCGAGAGCTCTGCAAATCCGGTCGAGCCGTTCGGTCTGTGACGGAAAGGCGGCGAGTATCGCGTCGGCTTCATGCTGCGCGAGGTCGTATTCGGCTTGTGAAATGATTCCCTCGGTCAGCGCTTCTCCGAGCTCGTCCGCGTCGAGGAGCTTAGCCCGCCCGTCCGGATCGACTGTCACGTCGAGAAAGAGATCGAAAAAGTGCGCCGGAGCGTCGGTTACATTCCGCTTTGTCACATCGAAATAGAATTGCAGCATCGAGCCGCTCGGGTCGTACATCGCGGTCAGACACCAGTTCCTGCCGTCCGGCAGCAGCTCGACCCATGTATAGCCCCGGTCGGCGAGAACCATCGTCCTGCCGCAGACGTCGGCTCTGAACGGCTCGGAGACCCCGCCGATTCTCAGCACTCCGACCGCTGCGCGCATATCGCCGAGAGAAACGATTTTTTCCGAATATTCGCGCGTCAGGATTCGCTTCCAGTCGGGACGCGATATAAATCGTTTTTTTATAAACATTTTTTGAATAAATCTCCCGATACCGTCGATAATCAGAGCACATAGGGGGATTTGATTATGAACAGCAAGCAATTCACAGTGTTTTTACTTACGTTTTCGATACTGACGGCGCTCGCGCTGCCTTTCGCGGCGGTGATTCCGAGCGAGGAGGAAGCCGCGGTCTACGACAGCGTTATCCGTCTGCACGTTCTCGCGAACTCCGATTCCGACGAGGATCAGGCGCTCAAGCTCAAGGTGCGCGACGGAATACTCTCGACAGCTGCCGGGCTTGTCGAGGGCTGTACAGACTTTGAGTCGGCTCGTGAAGCACTTGAGGGAGCTCTGCCAGAGCTCTGCGACGCAGCGCTCGGGGTTCTCAGGCGCGAGGGCTCGGACTATGACGTCAGGGTAACGCTCACCCGCGAGGAATATCCGACCCGCGAATATCGCGGCGTGACGCTCCCCGCGGGCGAATATACCTCGCTCAGAGTTCTGATCGGCGAAGCCTCCGGACATAACTGGTGGTGCGTGCTGTTCCCGCAGCTCTGCGTGACGACCGCGTCGGAGGGCGGAGAAGTCGGCGACTTCACGATACTCGACGACACCGAGCCGCTCGTCGAAGCCGGACTGACTCCGTCTCAGATCGAGCTGATCACCGGCGATTCTCCGCGCGTGACCGTGAAGTTCAGGCTGCTCGAATGGCTGAAGTCTCTGCGGCTTCAGTGAGTGAGCCTGAACCCGAAGCTGTCGGAGGTAAACTCTCCGGTTCTTATCAGTATGCGGTTAATTTCTACGCCCTTCCATGCGCGCCTGACCGAGCCGTCCTCCATGCAGACGTCGAAGCTCCCGTCCGGCTCGGCTATGAGATTTGGAGTCAGCTCGAGCCTTGCGCCGCCCTCAAAGGTCACTACGCCGCGCTCGGAGAAGTCGGGCTTTCTGCCGCAGAGCAGGCTGAACACGACGCTGCCCGGCTCGCGGAGCCTGATGTCGTCGCACAGCTCGATCACGCCGCCGCGCATCGAGACCCTGCGGACAAGCGATTCGAGCCCGGCTTCGGGCGGATAAGCTCCCGCGATGTCCATCGAAATGCTATGCCCATCCTTTGAGTAGCTTATGTCCGACGCTTTGAACCGACCGCCGTTTTTCTGCGAAACGCCGTTCACCGTCGGCAGATTGTGATACTCGGAGCGCATAGTCCAGATTTCGTAGCGTCTCGAGCTGAACGTCTTTTTCGTGTACTGACCGCAGCCCGAGTCGAGTATCAGCGGCTCGCCGTCGAGGTAGACGATGAAGTTACCGACGTCGTTATGATTGTGGCTCTCGTCGTTGTTGCCGCCCTTGACGGCGAGGAAAAAGCCTTTGTCGTCGGTCGGAAGCTCGCGCTCTATCATGACGCAGATACCGTCGTACCAGCTCTGGAGCGCCGGCTTGTATTCCACGCCGAAGCGCCGCGGCTCGACGAGCGACTTTACCGTGTAATAGAGCGACCAGCGCTGATTCGAGACGTCGGCGGGGAATTTTTCGGCATAGCAGTCGCCGAAATCGCGCAGACGCTCGGAGTTCACTCTCCGTCCGAAGCGCGAGATGACCCGGTAGTTCGGGCTGACGTGAGCCGGGCAGTCAGCGAAGTTGATGTAGTAGCTGCCGTTGATGTGGAAATCAGCCTCGTATTCGCCCATGCGGCGGATCAGCGGCTCGCCGAAGATATCGACATAGCCTCCGGTCAGATCGTACAGCAGCTCGAGC
>CACXED010000339.1 GCA_902766575.1 uncultured Ruminococcus sp.
CCCATGCCTTGGCGGTCTTGGAGCTGACCTCAACCTTAGCCGCTTTATCCCACTCGCCCTTGGAAATGGTTCCGTCGATCTTGGGCGTTCCGTAGGGAACCTTGACGTTGCCGACCGCGGTCATAGCCGAAGCCGGAGCCGCGAGCATGGCAGCTGCGATGCAGGCGGTGAGTACAGTGCTGAGTGTCTTGAGCTTTTTCATGATTTTTTACCTTCCTTTTTGAATTTTGTAGGGGTTTTACTGGTTAAATTATACCACAGCGCCGCTCGCCGCCGCTATGATATTTCTTTCCGAAAACATTGTTTTTTTGACATGATATTGAAGTGCCGGACAAAACATGATATAATATTACCGAGGTGAGATCGATCTCATGAAACTTTATACCGATACGATAAATATATTCAAGGAGCTTGAGCCTATCCAGTTCATACGCCAGAGCTTTCCCGAACGCGAGATCGGAAACGGCGGTAAAGAGCATCATATGCACCCGTTCTTTGAGCTCTATTTTCTTCTGGACGGCGAGGTTGAGTTTTTCGTCGAGAACAAAAAACAAATGCTTCAGGCCGAAAGCGGCAAATCCTGCGCCGTCGCGCTGACCTTTGCCGGCGAGATCCACAACGCGATCGTCAGCCGCAGGAACTACGATCACAGCTGCTTCTTTTTTACCGAAAAGAGCTTTCCGCAGTTTGACAATAAAAAATCCCCGCTCGCCTGCTTTACAGGGCGTGAGCGGGGAGAGAAAAATTTCTTTATTCCGCGCCGCGAAGCCTTTGAGCGGATCACAGCGCTGATAGACAGGCTCACGGAGCTGTCGCGTTCGGAAAGCGGCGTCAGATCCTTTGCCGAATGGTCGGCGGCGCTCGAGCTGATAACGCTCGCTGGAAGCGAATGGGAGTACGCCTTCGACGAATCGGACAAATCCGAGCCGAAGCTCGAACCCACGGTGAACCCCATCGCGACGCGCGCGGCGAGCTACATCAGCGAGAATTTCCGCTCGATAGACAGTCTCGCGTCGGTCGCCGCCTACTGCGGAGTCACGCAGTCCTATCTGTCGCGGGTATTCCGCGACGAGCTCGGCATCAAGCCGAACGAATATCTCCGTCGCCGCAGGCTTGAGTACGCAAAGACCCTGCTTCTGAACGGCTACGATGTGACCTCGGCCTGCTACAATTCGGGCTTCTGCGACTACTCTCACTTCATTCAGGTCTTTCGTTCGGCTGAGGGAACAACTCCCCTCTCCTTTCAGAAAAACAACCGCGTCCTCCGCAACGACTCCACCGAACCCAACTAGCAGCGTGACGCTGCACCCATAGTCAAGGCTTATTTCTGCGCCGCCGTTAGCTTTAGTCACATCAAACATACAGCGTCGCAGGAGTTACAATATTAGGTCAACAGCGCACCAGATTCACATGGAGCACAAAGGAACAAACCGCTCAAAGTTCAGACCTGATTCACATGAAGCAGAAATGAGCGGCTCCCGCAAGGAATAGCGAAAATTCACATGAAGCAGTCGTGAGCGGCAAGCAGGCACGCCCACATAGCGTTTGCAAGGTGGAGGGAGTCAAGAGGGGGGAGGGGATTACTTTTGGCAGCTGAAAAGTGCGGGGAGCCCCCGCGGGCAAAGTCAAGGCTTATTTCTGCGCCGCCGTTAGCTTTAGTCACATCAAACATACAGCGTCGCAAGCAGCGAGCTGTCGTCACTGTCAGATTTCTCAGACTCGCAGGCTCAGCGACTGCCCGGAGCGGCGGCAACAGTGAACCGGAATCTGGCGTCCTCGTCGTACCAGAACGGGAAATTTGTGTTCCACTGGTTGTTGTAGAGACAGAAGCGCAGAGCGTCGCCCTCGCTCGGAACGCAGTTTGAAAAGTCCCAGAGCCCTCCTCCGAAGCTCAGAAGCGAGCAGTCGAACGTCTCGATCTCAAGCCCGCCGAGCCTTGCTCCGAAATCGGTTCCGTGCAGCGACCGTCCGCCGTTCCTGACCGTGTCTCGCGGATCGATCCAGACGCCGAGCTTTCTGACCGCCATGTCTCCGGCTCCGCCGTCAAAGTTCAGCCAGAGCCCCTCCGGTATCCGCGACGCAGGCTTGCCGTACCACGCAAAATCTCCGCAGAGCCTGTCGCCGTCGGCAGTCAGCTTCAGCGTGAATCGCTCGGGACAGCCGTACTTTTCGTGAAGCGCCGGCTCGCAGCTCAGGTGGCAGACTACCGAATCGCCCAGACGATAGAGCCGCTCGGCGTGCGCTCCGGCGAGGATGTGCGAATTGGGCGACTCGTCGAGCCCGGGCTTTGTGAAATCATCGTAGCCCCAGCCCTCTTTTTTCTTGAAATACTGTTCGCCGAAGCGAATGGCGTCGGCGTGACTGAACAGCTCGTACTCAAATCTGAACAGCCTGCGCCAGCTCTCGAGCATCGGCTTTCCGTCGAGCGCGAGACTGCTGACCGCGCCGTCGTTCCCGATCGTCATCGTGAACCGTCCGAGCCCGAACGGCTTTCCGATCTCAACGCGGTCGGTCGTGACCGGCGGCAGAGTGCATTTCCACTCGTTTGTCAGATTCCCCGCCCTGACGTCAAAATCCGCGTCGAGCGCCGATACCGCCGAGTTCACATAATCGCGCTGCTCGCGCCACGAAAGCTCGGCGTAGGCGTATTTGCCGGAGCTTCTCGCAAGCTCAAAATCGGGACGGCGATAGTTCCCGTCGTCGTTTATGTAGCGTTTTCCGCAGAGCCCGCAGGTATGCTCCGCGACCTTGAGCAGCTCCGCGTAGACTGTCTCGCGCTGAGACGCCGGCAGCGTGCGCGCGTATCTCAGCATCGCGCGATAGGTCATCTGCTTTCTCGGATCCGACTGATAGCCGTGCGCCCAGCTGTCGCCGATCTCGCCGTCGAATACCGGAAGCGCCGGATCGGCTTCGAGCAGAGCCTGTGCCGCATCGTTCAGTGTCGCAGCGCGCAGCTTCGCGCCCGGATACTCGGCTCTGAGCCTGTCGTAGAACGCCTTTATATCCTCCGGGCTCTGCGGGCCGCAGTTGTCGTTCGTCATGGCGAAGCAGAGCAGCTTGTCGGTTCCCGGGAGCGGAGTTATCTCGCCGTAGGTCTTGTCGTAGATCACGACGACCTCGCTGTCGCCGACTCTCCAGCGGAAGATCGGCGGCACGTCCGGAACCGCGCTGACCGGATTGACTCCGATATGCACGAGCTTTACTCCGACTTTGGCGAGCAGCGGGACCGCGGCTTTTGTAAAGCCCGGAACGTCGGTGCATTTCGCGGCGACGGTAGTCCTTCCGAACCGCTCGTCTAACTTTTTGGAAAGGCTCAGCCCGTACTCGTAGAGCGGCGCGTCCATCATTTCGACGTGCATCGTGAACGGCAGCGCGTGCCACGCTATCAGCCCCTCGTTGATCGCCCTTTCCATCCGAGGCGCGTCGGGAGATTTTTCAAGATAGCGCGTAATCAGCCACGATCCGGTCGTCCAGATGAAATTCTCCTCGCTCCCCTGCATTTCAAAGGCGAGATCGAGCGCGTGGGGGATGAAATCCTCCATATAGCGCCGCTCGACATTGGCGGCGAGATCGGTATAACCGAGATCGAGATGGGTCTTGAAAATCACAAGTATCTCCATTTACTGCTCTCCTTATCTGTTTGAAATTATCACATTTATTATA
>CACXED010000340.1 GCA_902766575.1 uncultured Ruminococcus sp.
GGGAGTCGGCAGATCAACGTTCCAGTCGATAGTTATCGGTATCTCACCTGTATCGACCGGATTGCCGTCAGCGTCGACAGCCGTGCAGCGGAGCTTTGCTGCGTCGCCGTCGAGCGCGTTATAGAGCATCGCGTATGAAACTGACAGCTCGTCGCTCGTCTCGCCGCTGATGTTCACCCACTCGCCGTCAATGTATATCTGCCACTGGTAGTCCTGCGCGCCATCGGGGACGCCGTATTTAGCAGCATTTATGCTGATGTGCTTATTTATCGGCAGACTGTGCTCGTCTGTGTAGACATAATCGTCTTCAATGAACGCGCCGTCCGTCGCGACCGTTCCCGGTACGGCGATCGACACTGTCAGCGACAGGCAGAGCAGCAGCGCCAGAATTCGTTTTTTCATTGTCTGTTAGTCCCCTTTCAGTCCGGCCAGCCTGCGACCGCGGTAACTCCGCCCTCGGGAGCATTGTTAGCGGTCTGAACAGCCTGAGCATAGATCTTTATGTTCGCGGTGCAGCCCTGATATTCGTTGCCCATCTTTGTATCGAATGTGACGGTATCGAACAGCGGCTCTGTAGCATTTCCTGCTTCGACGGGCAGCTTGTAGTAGTAATAACCGTCCTCGCCATCAATCCAGTTGCTGCCTTCGCCGCCGATTGCGAGCACTATCAGCTCATTGTCGGCATTGAAGCCTACTTCAACGGCAGGATTCTGCTCGTTGAGCGTGATCTCCTTTTCAACCTTGACGCGGATCCATGCCGGTGATGAGCCGTCGTTCAGTATCGTGACCACCTTTGAGATTTCCATGCCGGGCATGACGTTATCTATCGGTGTCTCAGGATAATCGACCAGAACGCCGTCATCGCCGAGCTGCTGCTCTACGACGGTGATGTTGATGCTTCCGGTGGTTATCACGTTATGCGCGCGCCCCTCGGCGGTGAAATACGCGAGCGTCCCGGCCGCGGCAATCGCTATGCAGATCGCCAGCACCGATAAGAATAGTATTTTTCGTTTCATTGAGGTTAGCTCCTTCCGGTGATTTATTTATGATCAATTGGATGGCGTTTAATTTTATGTCCCAGAACGCAGGACATACAAGGCTACCCGAATGCTCGGATATCCTTGTATGCCCTGCGCCCGTTCGGGCGCAGGGTCATGGGGTATGTAGGGATTATTCAGCCCACGGATTGAAGTCAGCGGAACCGAATGCGGCAGCGATAGCATCAGCTGCATTGTCGAAGCCGTCAGCCTGTACAGCTACTGCGAATACAGGGCAGCTTACTTTTCCTTCAAGAATACTCAGATCGGCAGTGAGATCACGCGTGTCAACATACTTGCCGTTTTTCATATCGACATGGCTGTCAAGGTATACGCCGGAAACAAACTGTTCAGTGGTTGCATCTGCAGCAAGCTTCTTATAATAATCAGCATAGTATACATTATAATCTACACCATTTATCTTTGTCTCGAAATAGTTCCAACCACTGTGCTGGGGCTTAGCTTCAGAACCCCAGAGCCACTGATTGTTATAAGTCGATGCGCCATTTGCGTTACCAAAGTTGAAGTGCAGGACATTCAGGCTGGCGTTGAAACCTTCATCAAAGCCATCATCAAGTGCGGACGGAATTGCGAAGTAAGCGCGAACCCATGCGTCAGACTTGCCAGTGTTCTTAATGGTGACAATCTTGTCAACATAGTTCTTTGCAACAGGCTGACCAATTGCATCCTTATCGCCCTGAGCAGCGCCAACGATAGGCATCAGAACCTGATCCTGCTCAAATGTCTCAAGCTCAGTGGTCTTGTCGCCATTCTCGTCAACTTTTCTCTGCTGTTCGATAAGTTCAATCTTAACACCGCCGACGGTGAAGGTGTTGGTAGCAGTCTTCGTATCGGTGAAGTACGCGAGGGTTCCGCCTACGATGGCAATGGCGAGCATTACCACACACAGGGACATGGCTAAAATCTTCTTTTTCATGTTTGGGTCTCCTTTATAATAATGATAAATTTTTATGTACTCCGGATTTCTCCGGCGTCATACGGGGTTAGGTTGTGGGGATTTGCGCCCACGCATCAGCAGGAGTAAAATCAGATGCTCCATTGTTAAGCTGTATTGCGTATGCTTTGATAGTAAGGCTGAATTGCTGAGTAATTTCACCTTTTGTAAGCGTATCAAGTACAGTTATTTTATTATCTTTTATAACAGGGAATACCTGATCGCTTGTAGATGATGAAACTGAGCGGTAATATACTCCGGTATGACCAGTCAATTCAGACCATCCACTCGCAATAGAATACGTAACCTTGCTTGCAGGCCAATTGGTTTCTTGAATCTTTACAAAGAGCCAACAATTTTCGGAGTTTGCCTTAACAGTTACTTTAGGGTCTTTTGTGATATTGACTCCCGGTATAACTTTATAGCCAGCACCTGTAGTCTCAGTCAGTTCAATATCAATATCACCAACCGTGAACGTATTTGTAACCGAAGGCGTTGTTGCCGTCAGCCAAGCGACCGAGCCGCCGACGATACCGCCGATGATAAGCGTAAGCGCGAGAATCATAACCAGTAAGCGTACGCTTATGCCGTTATTTTTGCGCGTTTTCATGTCGTCTTACTCCTTAGGGATTAGTTCTTGAAAGCAGCCCAAGCAGCATTTGCATCCTTAAATCCGTCTGCCTGAATTGCCTCTGCAACGATTTCAATCTTGATTCCGCCGAGTGCAGCTAAATCATCGTTAGTCCAATTATCGGGAATCTTGATACCCGTGAACAGTGCAGGAAGTTTGGTATCAGCAGTCTCAGCCGAAACAGTTGTGTTGTAACGATACTCATAGGTAATAACGGTATATTTCGATGTAGTGCTATCTGCATTTGTTTTTTCTTCAACTGCTACAATTTTATTTACCTGTTTCCATGCCGCATTGTAGCCAGTGAAAATTTCGTCAAGATCAGTTGCAAACTTTTCATCTTTGAGTTCTTTGTCGAAAGTAGCAGTAACGAGCATACGGACATACGACTCCTCGCTCTTAGCAAGTACAGTTACTGTAGGGTCTTTATCGTACTCATGACCGGGCATCAGTTTGTACGAATTTGCCTTAACACGAGCAGCATCAGCTCCGGTAAGTGCTTTTCCATCAGCACCAACTTTTGCTTCATCGAGTTTGATTTTTACCTGACCAACAGTGAACGTATTAGTAACCGTATCAGTCGACGTCAGATACGCCATCGTTCCAAGCACAGACACGGCAATCAGAGCCACCATGCACAGCGCCAGGAGCACAACCTTGTTCTTTGTTTTCATTTTTTGAAAACCTCCTGAAAATAAATTTTTTATATAGGGAACCTTTCGGTATTGCCCTCAATGTTGTTCGGGCGGGGGATTTCCGCCCTTGGCGCGCCGCTTTTTCATGCGCGTCAGTATCTTCGCCTCGTCCTTTGAGCCGATCGCCTTGCGCTTCAGCAGCCCTCGGATGGCCTGTACCTCCTGCGGCGTCAGCAGCCGCTCGGTGATCGCGTCGATCTGCTCGTCGAGCTCGGCGTCGCAAAGCTCGGTCTGCCGCAGCTCGTTCAGCCGCGTGCGGAGCATACTCCCGTTCTTGTCCTCCGCAAACACGTCCGGCAGGAACACCAGCAGCATCAGCACCGCTCCGATCGCGATCGCGATGTACATCCCCGGCGGATTCTGTATGTAATTCGCCGCGTAGCCGAGGTAGGGGATGCAGAGCACAGGCGTGCCGATCACATTCTTGCAGTGAACCGCTCCGCCGTCCGGCGCGTCGTTAGCGTCGCCCTTGGTGCGGAACCGGATGACCTCGGGATCGGTCTCGTCGGGGATTATCTCGATCACGCGGTGCGTCGCCACAGTGTCGGCGTCGAGCATGAAGGTTATCACCTGTCCGACCTCGATGTCCTCGGGGTCGACCTTTTTTACATATATCAGCGAGCCGGTCCTGTATTCCGGCTCCATCGAGCCGGACAGCACAGTGTAGACCTGCAGTCCCACCAGCCGCACTCCCACAAGCATCACCGCGAACAGCGCTACCGCCGCGACTAACAGCGTGCTGACTATGCTCCATATTCTTCTGATTTTATTGTTCATAGCTGATAGCCGGATCGTCTGCGCGGGTTATTTCAGCATTTTGGGATCCGGAATGTCCTTTCGAAATCAAGGGTAAATTATTTTACGCAGGTGTTAACGGTTATCCCTCTCAACCTACAGAGATATTATACCACCTAATTTTCGATCTGTCAATACTTTTATGGTAAAAGCATCCTGTTTTCATAACTATCGTCATTATCCACTATAATGTCGCTGATTTTTGGATGATTTTTTCTTCGCAGATGTGCTCGAATGGTAAATCCAAAGGCGTGAAAACATCGTCGCAGGCTGATAATATCGCGCTCTTTACGGTTCTGAGCGCCTTGTGTTCCGGAGCTGTACTGGAATCCAAAGTAGGAGATAATTTCCATAAAAGTATTGACATTCAGGAACCATTGTGGTATAATTATTTTATAAATCATCCACATATTTCTAATAAAAATCCCAGCAATATCTGTAATTCTTTCAGTGGAAAGTAATTTCTACTTTTTTTGACATTCATCGCTTTCGCCAATATTACTCTCCTCGCCGGGAAATAATTATCGAAATATTACGACTCAACAGAGCTCGTTTTGCGGACGGCTTCGGCTCGCGTCTGAGAAATTTATGAACAAGATGAAAACTTTCGCCGGGATATTGAAATCAGCTCCGCAGTCTGCTATAATAGTGACGTTTATAACGTTTATAACGTTTGTACAGATAATTTCTGACAAACGATCTGCCCGCGGCTCCGCTTCGGCTCAAAACGGAAGCCGATCCCGCAGGCTTCGCCTTGGTGCGAGAAAGGATGGTCACAAAATGAACAATAAACTCAGAGTTTGCATTATCGGCTGCGGAGAATTTGCAAGGTGTTTCGTACCGCTTTTCAAAACTCACCCCTATGTGGAAAAGGTCTTTGTCTGCGACCTTGTTCCGGAAAAAGCCAGGAGCTACAGCGAAAAATTCGGCGTCGAGATCATCGGCAGCTTTGAGGAGGTCCTCGAACGCAAGGATATAAACTCGGTAGCCGTCTTTGTTCAGCGTCATCTTCACGGTCCGATCGTCTGCCGGGCGCTCAGAGCCGGAAAGCACGTCTATTCCGCCGTCCCGATGGCGTCTACCGTCGAGGAATGCGGGGAGATCGTCAGCCTCGTCAAGGAGACCGGGCTCACCTACATGATGGGCGAGACCTGCATATACTACCCCTGCTCGATCTTCTGCCGCCGCGCTCTTAAAGACGGGATGTTCGGAAATTTCGTCTACGGCGAGGCTCAGTATCATCACGATCTGTCGCATTTTCCCGCGGATTTCCGGAATGACCGTCCCGCGTCGGCCGTTCCGCCGTTCCTCTATCCGACTCATTCGACGGCGATGCTGCTGAACGCGGTGGGCGATCACGTCGTAAAGGTCTCGGCGGTCGGCTATCGCGACGTCGAGCCGGATACCCCTTACCGCAAGGGCGAAAACACGTGGGACAACGAATTTTCCAACGAGTTCTCGCTGATGCAGCTCTCGCGCGGAGGAACGATCCGCGTCAACGAGTGCAGACGCATAGGCTACAAGGCGCCGAGCTCGTACATATCGGGCTTCTACGGAACGCAGGGCTCATATCAGTTCAGCAACGCTCAGCATATCGTCACCCATCTTACGCCGGACGGAGTAACTCTCGAGGACGTCAGCGACGAGGTCAATCCGCGCGAAATGACTCGCCACAAGAGCGACGCTGATTTCAAAGAAAAGGTTGCAAATCATGCATGGCAATGGACCGACCAATCGCCTATGCAGGACGAGACGGTCGCGGCGCGTCCCCATCTCACCGAGGAATATATGTCGGTGTCGTCGGGTCATATGAATTCCCACAGATTCCTCATTGACGATTTCTGCTCGGCGGTCTACAACGGCACGCTCCCGCCGGTGAACGCATGGGCAGCGGCTCGCTACACTGTTCCGGGACTGGTCGCTCACAAGTCGGCTCAGCTTGGCGGAGTGCTGCTCGACGTGCCGGACTTCGGCGACGCTCCGGAGAAATAAAAGCATAAAAAGAACTGCCGTGGCTCATCCGGAGCGCGGCAGTTATATTTTTCTTCAATAATATATATAGTATATATGGCTGGGAGAGAGACTGTCGGGACGATCGTACTCAGCGTCTAAGCCGCCATGTGTAATATCGGAAAAAATATCCCGATCCGACGAATCGAACCGGGATATTCAAATGAAAAAGTTTTTCTCGCTTTTCTTATCTCAGCCGCGCTTTTTTCTGAAAACTACGATTCCGGCAGCTCCGATGGCAGCCGCTGCTACAGTGAGGGAGAGCGCGTCTGCGGTCTGAGCCGCAGTGGGCGGAGTCGTGGGCTTTGCAGCCTCGACAGCTACCTTGTCAGCCGAAAGCACGATGTAGTCGAACTTTGCAACCTCGTTCTCAGTCGCGTTGCCGGACTGGACGGAACGGATTATTCCGCGGGCAGCGTTGTTGTTCGACATATCGTCGATGAGAACGTTGATACCGATCTGCGAGCCAGCCTTAACGCCGTCGGGCAGAGCGTTGACCATCTCGATGATATAAGAGCCGTCAGCCTTGGTAGCGGCAGCCTTGATTGCATCGGCCGAAGCGTCGCCGGCCTTGGTGACTCTGCCGTCGTAGCGAACCATCCACTTATGGCGGGTCGAGCCGTCGTTCTTCCAGTCGTAGGTCAGCTCGATGCCGTCCTGCTCCCATGCGTTCTTAGCGTCGTCAAGCGCACAGATATCAGCGTCCTTGACCTCGATTGCGCAGTAAAGATTCGAACCCGACCAGACAAAGTATGCCTTTCCGGTAGCTCCGTTGGCGGGAGTAGCGACGTCTACAACGAGACCTTTCTTGTAGATTTCGTCAATCTTTCCGTCGAGAGTGATCTTAGCGTCGGTAGCCGGAACATTGCCCCAGCTCTTGTAATCCTTATGAGCCGAAACTCCGATTACCATCGAGCCGACAGTCAGCATAGCTGCCATAGCAAGAGATATGATTTTTTTCATAAAAGCACTCCGTTTTATATGTAACAATTTTATACAATAAATATCGAGCGCGGCAAACATACGTCATAATATTGTTTCT
The DNA here is from genome assembly GCA_902766575.1 of uncultured Ruminococcus sp. GTDB lineage: Bacteria > Bacillota > Clostridia > Oscillospirales > CAG-272 > Flemingiibacterium. The sequence continues at coordinate 7,166 of CACXED010000340.1, forward strand.
CAGCCTGCCGCGACGCGCTTCCCCGACAATCTAATGTATCTATATTATACACCATATTAAAGTGTATTTCAATGTATTATTCGTTATTATAATAGTATAATTCGTAAATTCCAAGGAAAAATCCGCTCTTGTTTTCAACTCATCATTGACATATCGGCTTTATATATGTTATACTTATATTGTAGCTTTTTATTTTCTAAAAAACGCGAGTGGAGGTTCGGAATGGATATTCAGGTTGACAGTCTGAAAAAGCTGCTCAAAATGAAAATAAATATCGTTAAGCCAACCGTATTCAATTTTTATGACAACGAGCTTAAAATCGATAAAATTGATCGTCAGGTAAACAATATTATGTATCTGAGGAGCGGCGGCAGCGCGTATTATTTTCAGCCTGAGCTTGACAATATCTGCGAATGTAAGGACGGCGACCTGCTCTGGCTGTCCTACAGGAGCAACTATCTGCGCACTAACGCGCATCCCTTGAAATCTATCTGTCTCGATTTTTTCATGATGGACGACGATGGCAACAATATCATTATGTCGCCTAAAGTATTCCGGGTCGCCAGCGACACCGACGGCTACTATCTTAATCTCTACGAATCCGCGATACAGATGCAGATGAATACGCAGAGCAGCTTTGAGTTCCGAGCGCTCATCTACAAAATATTCAGCAGTCTGTTCAGCGAGACCGAGCGCTTTACAGAGGACAAGCAGCTCTCCGAGATAGCTCCGGCTATACACTCTATCGAACGCACGCCGCAGTCGAACATCAGCGTCGCCGAGCTCGCCGCTCAGTGCGGATTATCCGAGACCAGCCTGCGCACAAAATTCCGCCAGTATACCGGCGGTATGAATCCCATCGACTATCGCAACTCGCTTCGGGTCAGAAAAGCAAAGGAGATGCTGTCCGCGACGACCAGCTCGGTTGAGATGATAGCGGAAACGCTCGGTTTTTACGATTCATCGTATTTTATCAAGGTGTTCAGGCATTTCTCCGGCAGTACTCCGAACGAATACCGCATATCGTCGCTGGCAAACAAGAGCGGACAGAGCTGAGAGCTCAAAATACGAAAAAACAGCGGGTTCACCGCTGTTTTTCTGTCTGACAAAACGCTGATTCAAGGTTATTTTCACACGGAAACTCAAATCTTCAGCCTGTCACTAATCAATTTTTCGCGAGCGATACCACGCCGCGATCGTATAGGATACCGCGGCTATCGCCTGAGTCACCGGATAGATCACCATCAGCGATCCGAGCGTCCTGTAGTGCGGGAAGACCGCGAAAATCCAGAAAAGCCGCACTCCGCAGACTCCGAACACCGATATCAGCGCCGGGACGAGCGTATAGCCGTAGCCCTGAAGTCCGCCAGACATGATGTCCATCACGCTCTGAACAAATTTGAACACGACGGTGTATTTCATCCGCGTCATTGCGATCTCTATGACCGCCGCGTCGGTCACGAATATCCTCAGCAGTCTGCGTCCGGATATGTACACCGCTCCGCTGAGCACTATCGTCGCCGAGACGCAGAGCAGCAGCGCGGTCTTTATGACACTCACACAGCGATCGCGCTTTTTAGCGCCGTAATTCTGGCTCACCGCTGTCGTCGTCGCCTGAGCGAAGGCGTTGCCGATGAACTGCAGGTATATCTCGACGTTGACCGCCGCGCTCGACGCGGATACCGCGTCGGTTCCGAGGCTGTTTATCGCCGACTGGGTGCAGACGTTCGAAATCGAGAATACCGAGCCGAGAAATCCCGACGGCAGTCCGATCTTCGCGAGCATGGCGAGTATCTCCCGGTCTATCCTGAGCTTTCCGGGACAGAGCCGCACTATCTCGTCCTCCCGCGTCAGCAGGAATATCAGCAGCGCGGAGCTGACTCCGCTCGAGATCACCGTCGCCCAGGCCACGCCCGCGACTCCCGCGTTCAGCACGAGAACGAAGAACAGGTTCAGCCCGACGTTGACTATCCCTCCGACCGAAAGGCAGCAGAGCGGCTTCTTCGTGTTTCCGCGGCTCCGGAATATTGCCGAGCTGAAATTGTTCAGCATCAGAAACGGCATTCCGATGAAATAAATCCTGAGATACTCTGCCGAAAGCCCGATGATGTCCTCGGGTACGAGCATCAGCCTCAGCATCGGCTTTGAGAGCAGAAGTCCCGCGACGCCGACTATAACTCCGCTGATGAGCGCGACCGAGATCGCGGTGTGAACCGCGTCTCCGGCTCTTTTTTTATCGCCCTGACCGATGAAGCGCGCGACGACGACGTTCGCGGCGTTCGACAGCCCGACGAAAAATTCGATGAAAAGGTTTACGAGCGGCGTCGTCCCTCCGACCGCGGCGAGCGCTTCCTTTCCGACAAATCTGCCGACCACCGCCGTGTCAGCCGAGTGGAAAAGCTGCTGTATAATGCTCGCCGCCGCTATCGGCAGGACGAACAGGAGCATTTTGTCCCATATCCGTCCCTCGGTGAACGAGATATTTCCAGTTCTTTTTGTTTTTACTGAGTCTGACAATTATTTATTATTTTCTCCAATCCATGCTTTGCTGAAATCTTCCATAGCCGCATTCATGCTGTCGGTTATCCCTGCGATAGACGAGGTATACGAGCCGTCGTTGAAAATCGCGTCGGTCATCGGTGAAATCGAGCCGCCGAAC
>CACXED010000341.1 GCA_902766575.1 uncultured Ruminococcus sp.
GATTCCGATAGCGTTCGGGCTGTTTTTGCTGAACATCGCGCTATTGTACTGAATAAGAAAAGAGGAAGATCGTCAGATTTTCCTCTTTATTATTGACATATTTCCTTTTTGATGCTATACTGATATCGGTTCACGAATATAACGACCGAAAGGAAAATATATGAAAAACACAAGGCTTTTTTACAGAGCTCCGGCAGCCGAATGGACAGAAGCGATGCCGATCGGAAACGGACGGCTCGGAGCGATGGTCTTCGGCAGGGTAGGCGTCGAGGAGCTCCAGTTCAACGAGGAGACGCTCTGGAGCGGCTGGCGCGACGAGTCTGCCGATAACCCCGACTGCGCGGCACATCTTGCAGAGATGCGGGAGCTGATCTTTGCGGGCAGAGCAGCCGAGGCTGAGGCTCTGGCGCAGAAATATCTCGTCTGCCGCGGAGACGGGAGCGGACATGGTCACGGCTATGGTCACGCCTACGGCAGCTTTGAGAGCGCCGGAAAGCTATACATAAAGCTGCACGACCTCGCGGAGCCGGAAAACTACAACCGTTCGCTCAATCTCGCAATCGGAGAAGCGTCGGTAAGCTACACACTGAACGGTCAGCATTTCGAGCGCGTATATTTTGCGTCGCCGGAGTACAACTGCATAGCTGCGCGGATATCCTCCGACGGCATTTTCGGAGCTGAGCTTCATTATGAGCGCGAAAGCTGCCGGGTCGAATACTCGGACGGCGAGATCGTCATGATCGGCGGCTTTAAGAACGGGATAGACTACGCCGGAGCGGTCAGGCTCGTTTCGGACGGCAGCATAAGTGCCAGCGGTAATCGTCTGATACTGACCGGAGCGCGGGAATGCGAGATTTATGTCAATATTTCGACTTCCTATGAAAGACCGATCGACACGCGCTCTGCCGCGCTGAACTCGGTCAGGAGAGCGTCAGCTGCCGGATTTGAGAAAATCCGCGCCGACGCGAACCGTCACTTTGAGTCGCTTCTGTCCCGCGCGCAGATCGACCTCGGAGCCGACGATTATGCCGGAGAGCTCTCCATCGACGAGAGGCTTAGGCTGATCGCCGTGGGCGAGTGCGAAAAAGCCGATCTCACGGCGCTGACCGAGCTTTACTGGCAGTTCGGGCGCTATCTTATGATCTCATCCTCATATAACTGCGTGCTTCCGGCAAATCTGCAGGGGATCTGGAGCGGCGACTACGACACGATCTGGTCGGCGGATTATCACATCAATATAAATATCCAGATGAATTACTGGCTCACCGAGACGACGAATCTGCCCGAGTGCGGCGACGTTTTTCTGAGATATATCAGATTTCTGTCCGAATACGGCAAAAAGACCGCGAGGATCCAGTACGGCTGTAGAGGCTGGACGGCGCATACGATCACGAATCCGTGGGGCTTCACGTCGCCGGGAGAGGGTTGCTCGTGGGGCAGCTTCATGTGCGCGGGAGCCTGGTGCTGCGAGCATATCTGGGAACGCTGGCAGTTTGGCCGGGATAAGAGCTTTCTTTCCGAATATTATCCGGTGATGCGCGGCGCCTGCGAGTTTTTCCTCGATTTCCTCTGCGAGGATCCGAACAGCAGATATCTTGTCACTGCGCCGTCCAATTCGCCCGAGAATCACTACCGCGACCCGAAAACAGGCGAGACAGTATCTGTCTGCGCCGGGCCGACGATGGACAATTCGATCCTGTACGAGCTCTTTTCAAACACAGCCGAAGCCGCGCGGGTACTCGGGATCGACGGCGATTTTTCCGAGCGGATATTGGAGACCCGCGACCGACTGCCGCCGATCCGGATCGGGAAGCACGGTCAGATCATGGAGTGGCAGGAGGACTTTGAGGAGACCGAGCCGGGACATCGGCATCTCTCGATGCTCTACGGACTGCACCCGGCGGATCTGATAACGAGATCGCGCACTCCGGAGCTGTTTGAAGCCGCAAAGACCTCAATCGAGCGCAGACTGTCGTCGGGCGGCGGTCATACCGGATGGAGCCGGGCGTGGATAATCAATTTCTACGCCCGTCTCGGGATGGGAGACGAGTGTCTGAAGCATATAAACGCTCTGCTCGCAAGGTCGACCTATCCGAATCTGTTCGATGCGCACCCGCCGTTCCAGATCGACGGAAATTTCGGCGGCTGCGCCGGGATCGCGGAGATGCTGATGCAGAGCCACGAGGGCTTCATAAATCTGCTTCCGGCTCTGCCGGGCGAGTGGAAGAAAGGCTCGTTCAAAGGGCTTAGAGCGCGGGGAGGGCACCTCGTTTCGGCAGAGTGGGAGAACGGCAGGCTCACCGGCTTTGAGCTGACGAGCCCGAACGGCGGCGAGACAGAGGTCAGGTACGGAGATCGGATTTTCCGCTTCAGCCTCGGAGCGAATGAAAGCGTCAGACAGTCTCTAACGCCGGATTAAATTATCGCGTCAGATTCAAAAGCAGTCATTATGACAGGCGGGAGCGATGAAAGCTCGTTCATACCTGAATTTTATAAATATTTTTGCTTTTTATCGAACCGACCGTATAGTTTTTGCGACTAAGTCTGTGTAAGCCGGATCAAATATCGGAGGAGATGATGACGTTGCCGATCTGGAACGCGGCTTCTGACGAGACGCTGCTCGAATCGGCAGCAAAGGGTTCGCAGCGGGCGTTTGAAGCGCTGATGGACAGATATATGCGCGTCGTATATTCCTACATCGCGCTGAGGGCTTCCGCGGCAGATGCGGCCGACATCCTGCAGGAGACGATGCTGGCGGTCTGGCAGGGGATTTCGGGCTTTGATAAGCGTTCGTCGCTGAAAACGTGGCTGCTGGCGGTCGCGAGACGCAAGCTCTGCGATTTTTATCGGGCGCGGCAGTCTGCGCGCGAGCTTTCGATGTCGGAGGCTTTCCCCGACTCCTGCGGGGAGAAATTCGATATCGACTCGGGCGAGGACATGGCGACCGGGATAACCGAGCGGCTCGACGCGGCAGCGGCGATAAAGTCGCTTGACGCCGGTGAGCGCGAGCTGATCTATCTGATATTCGAAGCCGGGCTTACATACGCAGAGGTTTCAGAAGCGACCGGGATACCGGTCGGAACGATCAAGAGCCGTATGTCGGCGCTCAGAGCCAGGCTGAGAGGGCTGTTGGGAGAGGATTACAATGAACTGTGATGAGGTATACGAGCTTCTGCCGGTCTATGTCGGCGGAGGGCTCGGGAGCGGTGAGCGCGGGCAGATCGCGGCTCATTTAGCGGTCTGCGGCGAGTGCAGGCGGGAAGCCGCGCTGCTGATAAGGCTCAGACTGGCGCAGCGGGAGCTTGCTCCTATACTGCCGGAGAATGTCAAAAAGAGCGCTTTCAGGTTGATAGAGGCCCAAAAACGCTCCGAGAGCCTTGCCGCGCTTGAAACGCTCAATCAGGCTATCGGAGTGACCCGCTCGGCGCTGAAGCTGACATATGAGCTTGTGAAAATTTGATTTTGGAGGGAACATATCATGGCTGACAAAGACATACAGGATCTCGGTGCGATACTCGACACGGTGTCCGAAAAGGTTCCGAATCTGCTTCGGGAGGTTTTGGCGAGCCTCTATTCTCCGCAGGCGGGCTCGGATATGGGCAAGGCGGTCGGAGCCTTTTACAAGGAGCTGGTCGCGGCTGGTATCCCGAGCGAGGAAGCTATCAAAATGGCGCGGGATTATATGATAAGTCTCCGCGACGTGGTACAGAATAAATCATGAGCAAGGCGCGGTATTATGCCGGGCTGACGCTGAAGATCATCTCTGTGGTTTTTCATATATTGCCGGCATATGCGCTGGCATATGTAAAATATGCGTCGTTCAGATCGAGTCTGATGCGCGAGCTTAAGGCGTCCGGAATACCAAAGGACGCGGCTGCGGCGCTCGCCGGAGAATATTCGCCTATGGCGCTGATCGGAAAAAGTAAATGAGTCTCGCGCCGCAGATTGAAAGCGGCGTGAGCCAAAACGGCGCTGCTCTGTCGTTCGGACAAAGCAGCGCCTATTTTTAGATTCTCAATTAAGATAAAGTAACGCAGAACATCGACAATAAACCATCCAACCGGTGCTCGTCTTCAGGCGAGCACTGTTTCGTCTCCGATATTTTCATAGGTGCAGCCCGAAATTTTCACCCAGTAGGCTTTGTGGAGATCCACTCCGACCGACGAATTGCGAAAGCTGCATCCGGCGATGACAATATCGTGGTTCACAGCCGTTTCAAAGCCCGCCGAATTGACGCCTATGCAGCCGACCGTCCCGTAGCGCGGAGTGAAGCCGCAGTTGTCGAAATCGCAGTCCTCGATCAAAATGTCCGAGCAGTTACCGCCCTCGTGGTGAGTCGGGAACTCGGCGCCGAGGAGTATGCCGGGATTCATCATATTTTTGTATCGGCAGCGCTCGATATGAACGTGCGACGCTCTCAGAAGATGTCCGGCTCCGGCTACGTTGCAGAATTCCGAGTCGCGGCAGTGATAGCTCTCGGGAGAAAAGCAGTCTGCGAGGGCTATCGTCTCACTGTCTGTTTCAAAGCCGAGCGGCTCGTCAAAGCGGAATTTGTAGACCTGAAGATTTTTTCCGCTCTCAGTCCGGGTTGAGATATGCTCGCAGCCGCAGATGCGCGCTCTGCCGATCGGCTTTTCCCGGCGGAAAAATTCGATATCGCTGCCGAGCCGGAATTCGGTTCTGGCGTTTTCGGCCTCGAGCAGCAGCTCGGAATCACTGAGACGCTGCTTTACGAACAGATAATTGTTATGCACGTTCTGACCGTCCATCCGGACGCCCTCGACATACAGTCCCGAGATCTCGATCCTCCCGCTGCACTTGTGGAGCTTCCAGGCGTCGCGAGGAGCGCAGAAAAGCTGATTGCCCTCGGGTTTGAATCTGACGCGCTCGGCAGTGAGATCATGGACGTCAAAGGCGATCATCGCAAAGCCGTTTGCGTTGGAGGTCCTGAGATTCGACAGCTTCAGATTATCAATCCTGCCGAAGAAGCACTGGAAGTCGGTCTTTGAGCCCTGATGCCAGCTGATCATATCTCCGACCTCGACGCGGTCTGCGATCTTTTCGGACTTAAGCTCAAGGAGCCGATCGCCGATAAGCCTGAACTCTGTTCCGAGCCCCGGACCGTAGGAAAGGCTCTCGCCGTTCAGTATTTTCCCGTCGGGCGTGAAGCGGTTCATGCAGTAGGTTCCCATGCCGTCGTAGCAGGGATTGCCGTCCGAGACGCGCACTCTTACAGTATCATTTTCGACAGCTTCAACTCTGCCCGCCGACGCGAACTCGGGCGCGCGGGTGAATTTCAGATTTTGAACGGTCAGATTCCGGCAGCTCTCGCACCAGAGTATCGAGGGCTGAAGCGACTGGAGCTCCAGCGTGTTCATTCCGAGCAGAACCGTAGACGGCTCGCCGTCGTCGCCGATATCGCCGCTCAGAGTGAAATCGGTAAAGCCCTCTAAAAGTATCAGCACCTCCTTGAATCCGGTCAGGACAGCGCCTGCGTCGTGTGCGCTCTGATCGGTCTCGTGTCTGACCGGCGAGGTCAGCATATATTCACCCGCCGGAATATGCAGTCCGCGGGCGTTCAATCTTTTCGCGTCGGCGAGCGCCCGGCGTATAGCGTCAGCCGCGTCGCCGCTCCCATTGAAATAATCAGAAAGCTCAATTATCATTCCGAATTGCTCCTCTCAGCATTGTATATTCAGATTATATCATTTAATAAACAGCCTGTCAATTAAAATAAACGCAAAATATTATAAATATTCAGCAAAGCCCCTGATATTTAATAATTTATTAACATATCGTTGCTATAATAAATACACTACATTAAGTGGAAGCGAGCTGAATACGATCAATGGAATACTCAAAGACTGAAAACGACGCGGCTGCCGAGAGCGAAATGAGACGTCGTCTTGAGCTTCTGACGGACGGCTTCACCGCCTTTCGCGAGAAATATAAGCTTCCGCTGCACGTCAAGGATTTTACCGGCTATATGGGCTCTCACCCGCTGCTCGGAGAGTTCACCGAGACCAGCCTGTATCACGATAACGCTTTCTGCAGCTATGTAAAGAGCTTTCCCGAGGCTCGCGAAAAGTGCATCATCACCAGCAACGAGCTGATGAGACGGCGTCTGACCGCTCAGATCGAGGAGGTCAACCGGAGTCTGCCTACGCACCGACGGACGCTGTCGTACGGCTTTTACGGGGTCTGCTGGTGCGGAGTGCGGGAATACGTCTACCCGGTGTGCCATAACGGAGTGGTGATCGGAGCGCTTCTTGCCGGAGCGTTCCGAGCCGATCAGCGCTGTCTGACCCATTCGTTCTCGCGCCTATGCAATAACTGGGGACTTGACGAGCTTTGTCTGCGTCAGAGCTACGACAGCTCCACCGAGCCGCTGACAAAGGAGCGCACCGGCTTTGAGCTGAGCGTGGCTCTCCTTGCCGAGTATCTGTCGATGTTAGCGGAATATTATATCAAATATCCGCTCATCGTAGCCTACCGCGAAAACGGCGAGCACTCCGACCGGCACAGGATGATAAATCTCGCGATTGATTACATCTCTCAGAATCTTTCGCGGAAGATCTCGGCTGCGGATATGGCGGTCTACTGTATGTGTTCAAAATCCACGCTGAATCACACGTTCAGCGGCGTCATGGGGCGCTCGATACCCGAATATGTTTCGATCCAGAGGGTCAACCGCGCAAAATACCTGCTGATGAACACCACTCTCAGCATCGAGCAGATCGGAACTCAGTGCGGCTTCATGTCCGCGGCGTATTTCAGCGTGGTTTTCAAAAAGCTGACCGAGCTGACCCCCTCCGAATACCGCGAGCGTATGCTCGGACGCAGGAACGAGGACATCTCCGGGCTCATCTGAGATTGCAGTTTATTTATATTTATTTGCTCGATTTTGTATTGCTTTTTCAATTGCCGTATGGTAAAATTTATACAGATTGATCAGCGCGCAAATTCAATCGGAACGACACTCTTGACAAAAGGAGATTAAAAGATGAGATTTACAAAACGCGCACTGTCACTGTCCGCAGCGGCTTTTATGCTTACTGCCGCGCTCTGCCAGCCCACAATGGCGGCTCCCGGCAAGACGAACCTCGGAACCGTGGCAAAGGTCAGCCCCAGCGCTGTTACCGTCGACGGCAAGAAGGATGCGATCTACGATAAAGGTCTCAACGTCAAGGTACAAGGCAGCGACGAAGTCAGCGCCGACACCTGGTTCTTATGGACTGACGGCTATATGTATTTCTATGCTGACGTTACTGACCCCGAACTGAAAGACTGTGATGCCGAGACCAAGAAAACCACGCCCTGGACTCCCGATAATGTCGAGTTATTCATCGACGATGATAACGACGGCAAGGACTACGCTATGCAGTACCGCGTAGACTTCACCGGCTACGGCTCATGGAAGGATCGCAGCGCGAACAAGAACTACTACACTACCGATGTTATCGGAGACGATTTCAAATACGCCGCTGTAAAGACAGATAAAGGCTATACCGCTGAAATGCGCGTGCCGCTGAACGGAAAGGTCGGAAATGAGGTCGGCTTCAACATTCAGGCGTCTTTCAACAGCATTGCTTCGGATCCATGGAAAACTTCCGAGTACAACTATTTCGTCCTTGGCGAGCCTGTCAAGGCTGATACTCCCGTCACCGACGCGCCCAAGACCGCCGATCCGATATCGCTCGTATTGTTAGCCGCAGCAGCATCCGGTTTGGTCGTATTTAAGAAAAAGCACTAAGCATTAAGTATATTGCAAAAGTTCCAAACCAAGCCCCCTCCGGCGGGATTCCCGCCGGAGGGGGCTTGGTTCTGTCTGTTTTCGTAATTTTATTTTGAGTAATCCTCGTAGAGATTTTCAAGCAGCTGTTCGATGTTCGATTTTCTCGATTCAAAGAAGCTTGCGAGTCCATGCGAGCCGCTTCTGACGTAGTTGCTGAGCATATCAGAGTTTGCACCGAGCTCGGCATAGAATACATCGGCAAAGGCAAAGAACGTAGTTGTCGATATGATATCGAGCATCTCTGCAGTGTCCTCGTCGCGCGAATATTTGCCCTTGAGCGCGACCTCATAGTAAGCCGGAATGATGTTGTTATAACCGTCAGATGCCATAGCTTCGAGAATAAAGGTACACTTGCCGGGGTCGTCGACGGTGGTGGGTATCGACGCGACGGTAACGGTTCTCAGCACCGAGGTGATGTAGTCCTCCTGATCCTCGTCATACTTGGGGAACGGAACGATACCGAAATCGCTCTTCATGTCGCGAAGTTCTTCGACACGCATCAGCCTTGCAGTTATAAAAGCGGTTGTTCCTGCCATGAAGGCTTCAATCATGCCGTAGCCGTCCTCCATCTTTTCATTGTCGCGGAAGGCGTCGCTTTTGCAGAAGTTGAGTATTTTGTCGAAAACGTCGATCTCCTTCTCGCTCGGGAAGTCGATGACATGAGTGCCGTCGGCTTCAATCTTGGTCAGAGAGCATCCGGTTGAATACTGGAAAGGATTGTATCCGTTTGTGTCGGTTATAAGTCCGTACATATCGTGTGTATCGAGCGTTCCGTCGCCGTTAAGGTCCTGACTGAACTCGGTCGCTATCTTGATAAAGGCGTCGAGCGTCCACTTTCCGCTCTTGACCAGCTCGTAGGGCGTCTCGACCTTGTAATCCTCAAAGAGCGCCGTATTGAAGAACATTACGTTCGAAGCGGTCAGCGTCGACAGCGCGTAGTCGCCCATCAGCGAGTAGAGATGACCGTTTATCATCGCGTTGTCGTGGTATCCGGATTTCCAGTAGGGCTTGTCGAAGTCGATGTACTCAGCGTTCGCCAGGTCGTGGTATATGCCCTGAACCGCGAGCGGGAGCACGATGTTCGACTGACCTGTGACGATATCATAGGAATTGTCGCCGGCCATTACGGAGTTTGTGATGAGCGCCTGATAGTCAGCCTTTGAAGCCCAGAGTCCGGGGGTTTTGATATATTCAAGGTTGACATTAAACCGCTCGGAGATCGACTGATTGCGCTTGAAAACCGCGTCGTTGACAACGTCTCCGGTCTGCTCGGCGTCGAACTCATAGCCCATCTCCTCGCGGACGAGGAAAGTTATCGTTTCGTCGTTGAAATCACGTGCGGGGAGATCGTCGTGAACAGAGGTATCTTCTTCAGAAGTATCGCTCGGCGCGGAGGTCTGGGTGTCGTTCGAGCCGTCAGCCGGAGCCGGAGACGATCCGCAGGAAATTGACATCGACGCAATGACGAGCGCGAGAAATAACGGTACGATGCGGTTAATTTTCATAAAAATCTTTCCTTTCTTTTGCCCAATTTGCACAGTATATACTATACAATAATGTCTACTGATTAACCGCCAACTTTTCGCACGGCATCAGCAAACCAAGCAGCCAATCCAAAAACTGCAAAAAGGCGCACTGA
>CACXED010000342.1 GCA_902766575.1 uncultured Ruminococcus sp.
GCGGTACCCTGCCTGCGAATTTTTGTATCGTCTGACGAAAAAATTTCTGCGCATCTGCGCACTTAGAATTATGCGGTATTGCCTTAATTTTACGAATTCTATTATACATCATCCGGAGCATTTTTGCAATACTCAGTCGCGGCTCAGATAAAGAGATTCACGTTCGATTCCTCGGCGTCGCCAAGATATGTGCCGACTCCGCCAATCTCCACGCCGTCGATCAGTTCTTCCTTATGTATGCCCATAACGTCCATGCTCATGGAGCAGGCGATGATCCTGACGCCGTTCTCCATCGCCTTTTTCATCATGCCCTCAAGCGAATCAATATTTTTGTCGTTCATGATACGCTTCATCATAGCGGTTCCCATGCCCGCCATATTCATTTTCGAGAGCTTCAGCTTCTTCGCGCCGCGAGGCAGCATCGCGCCGAACATCTTCTCAACAAAGGACTTCGGGAGCTTCTGCTTCTCTGTCCTGCGCAGCGCCGTGAGCCCCCAGAATGTGAAGAACATCGTCACCGGTCTCCCCATCGCCAGCGCTCCGTTGGCAATGACAAACGCCGCCAGCACCTTATCCATGTCGCCGTCAAAAACTATGATCGTTTTCCCCTGCGGAGTATCTCTGACGACCGGCCCGCCGGTACAGCCCGGCTTTTCGTGCTCGCCGGAATCGGCCGACAGACCCTTTTCGATCACGGCGATATAGGCGTCTCCCTCCCTGCGGCTTGAGATCAGAGTGTTTCCGGTTCGTCTGCACCACGACGCGACGTCCTTGGCAAAGCCGGGGTCGGAGGCAGTGACCTCAAGCTGCTCTCCGTCATCGAGCTTTTTGACGGCGTTATACACCTCCATGATCGGGCCGGGACACTGCATTCCGCAGCAGTCGATTGATACTTTTTTCATAGGCGCTTCCTTTGCTTTTATTGATAGATTTTCCGATTTGACGTTATCGGGAGCTTTTACCGGTTCTTCTTTTTCGGGATGGGTCTCGCGGTAGAAGCGGACTCCGGACGGATAGACCTCCACGTCTCCAAAGCCGTTCTGCATAAGTATCCGGGCGGCGTTATAGCCCCGGACGCCGATCGCGCAGAAAACGATGTATTTCTTATTCCGGTCGAGCTCGCTAAGACGGCTTCGGAGCTGACCGAGCGGGATATTTACCGCTCCCGGCAGAGAATAGGACATCAGCTCCGCTTCTTCACGCACGTCGAGCAGCACCGCGTCATGATCGGTATCGGGCTCATTCCACGCCGAAAAGCGCACCAGACCGTTTATCACGTTCTCCGCAACAAAGCCCGCCATGTTTACCGGATCCTTGGCTGACGAATAGGGCGGCGCGTAGGCAAGCTCCAGCTCCTTCAGCTCCCTGACTCCTCCGCCAAGACGCATGACGACGCTTATCGTGTCGATGCGCTTGTCAACGCCGTCTCTGCCTACGATCTGCGCGCCGAACAGCTTTTTCCCGTCCGGTGAAAAGAGCAGCTTTATGAACATCGGCGACGCTCCGGGATAATATCCGGCGTGGGAATTCTGAGTGATGAGTATGCTCTCAAAGTCCTTTCCCCGGACAAGACCTCTTTTTATAAGGCTCTTTTCGTTCAATCCTGTCGAAGCCGCGGTCAGCTCAAACACCTTTGCCGCCGAGGTTCCCTGCGTTGTGCCGTAGGTCGACGACAGTCCGGCAATGTTGTCGGCAGCGATGCGTCCCTGCTTGTTTGCCGGTCCGGCGAGCGGGATCAGAGCCGGGTCTCCGGTCACAAGCTCCTTTACGACCGCGACGTCTCCCACGGCATAGATCGAGCTGTCAGAGGTGCGCATATGCTCGTCAACGATGATCCCGCCGCGCTCGTTAACACCGAGCCCGGCTTTCTTTGCCAGCTCTCCGTTCGGGCGCACTCCGATCGCCAGCAGCGCCAGATCCGCTCTGACAGCCTTGCCGCTGTTCAGCCTGACGATCACACCATCCTCTGCGGTTTCAAAGGAGCTGACGCCGTCCGAAAGGCAGAGGTCGATTCCGTTCTCGCGGATATGGTTGTGCAGCACCGCTGCCAGCTCCGGGTCGAGCGGCGCCATGACCTGATCCGAAGCCTCCGCGATCGTCACACAAAGTCCGGCGCGGCGCAGATTTTCCGCCGTCTCCAGACCGATAAAGCCTCCTCCGATCACGACCGCCGAACCGGCTCCCTTTGCGATCATCGAGCGGATCCTGTCGGCGTCCGGGACTGTCCAGAGCGTCATGACCCTTTCAGAGCCGATACCGGGAATATCCGGCTTCATCGGCGACGAGCCTGTAGCAAGAACGAGCGAATCGTAGCTCTCCTCGTATTCGGTTCCATCCGAAAGCCGTCTTACTTTCACGGTTTTTCTCTCGCGGTCGATCGCCGTCGCCTCGTTCAGAGTACGGACGTCGACCCTGAACCGCTTGCGCATGACCTCCGCTTTGGTGACGAGCAGAGCGTCGCGGGAACGTATCACGTCGCCGACGTGATAGGGCAGACCGCAGTTGGCGTAGGAAATGTATTCCCCGCGCTCGAGCAGAATGATCTCTGCCGTCTCGTCAAGTCTTCTGAGCCGGGCGGCGCAGCTCGCTCCCGCCGCGACTCCTCCGACGATCACTGTCTTTTTGATGCTTTTGTCCATAATATTCACATTGCTTCCGCTTTGGCGAAAGCCTCCTTTTTGAAAGATTTTACTTTCGGTCAACAGTGCCATTCATCCGCGTGAAGACGCGGCTTGGAGCAGCCTCGCCGGCGACTGAATATTATCCTGGAATCCCTGTCGACTCAAAAAACATATGTTACCACAAATAATTATAGCATTTTATATCATAATTGTCAATACCTAATAAATTTGTGCGCTGCGGACTGAGGCTTCTGTAATGTGCTCAAAGCCCCGACGCGATCCGTTCGAGTTTTTATGATTATGCTGTTATAACGCCGCGGTCAGAGCGTTTGTTGACAAACAGGCAGAGATATGCTAAAATAGATCAGAAATATTTTTCCCGACCCAACCTTTTCCCTCTCCGGAGTATCTTATAGGTGAAACCCCGAAATGCAGAAAGGAATCACGACAATGAACGAATACTCAGAAAAAACCGACCCGACCCTCGTAGACCTGACGCTGCTCGGCGATGACAGCGCGTTTGAGGAGCTGGTCGAGCGCCATCAGAAGCGCGTGCTCGGCACGGCGTACAAGGTGACTTCCAATCGCTGGGCAGCGGAGGACGCCGCGCAGGACGCGTTCGTTTCCGCGTGGATGCACCTGTCGGCGCTCGAGGACAAGGAAGCCTTCGGCGCGTGGGTCTGCGCGATCTCGAAGAATCAGGCTTATCGTCTGATGCGCAGGTACTGTGCGGCAATCGACGTGAGCCTCGACCTTGCGGAATTTAGCGAGCCTGCCGACAAAGCCGCCGAGGACGCTTCGGAGCTGCGCGAGGCGGTCGATTCTCTGAGCGAGGCTCTGCGCGAGACGGTAAAGCTGCATTATTTCGGATGTTATCAGGTCTCCGAGATTGCCGAAATGCTCTCTATCCCGGTCGGAACGGTCAAATGGCGGCTCTCGGAGGCGAGAAAACAGTTCAGAAAGGGATACGGTATCATGGAAAAGACCTACGATGAAAACGAAACCCTGACCGAGCGCGTCATGCGGCAGGTCGAGGAGCTCAAGCTCTGGGCGCTCAAATCGGACAGGACGGGCTTCGAGCAGGACTATCGGAACGTCCTTGCGGCGGTCGAATCGCTCGGCGAATCGGACAGGAAGCAGTACGCCCTCGCCGATGTGCTGATGCGCGGCTATTGGTGGCTCGGCGGGAACAAGGACGAGCTTTTTGCGCGGATGAAGGAAGCCGCCGTAAAGAGCCGCAACGAGGACGTCATGCAGACAATCGTAGCTAAAGAGATGTTCGACATCGAGGACAGAAAAGAGCGGATCGAATTTACTCGCGGCACGTTGATACCCCGACTTGAGACGGAGGGCTGGACGAAACCGCTCGGCTACGCATGGTTCTGGCTCGGATATGACTATCGGGAAACGGGCGAGCGCGAGAAAATGTTCGAAGCATTTGAAAAGGTCAAAGCAATTCTCGACGAAAGCAGCGTCTACTACGCGAACGCGCTTGCGGCTATACACACCGAGAAAAAGGTTGACGAAGCGTCTGATAAACGAGGACTGCATTTCGCCGCGACCGGAGAGGAGCTTAAACTCATCGGCGGCAGGGTAATGTTCTGGCGGCAGCCGGGCTATGGCGGATGGGACGACACTCCGGCTATCTTCTGGACTGATTCGCTTGTCGATGGACTGGTTCTTGACCCGGAAATGAAGGTCGGCGAGACTGTCGCAACGGCAAACAGGAAGTCGGCGCTTTCATATCTGAGTGACTGCGAGACGGTTTCCACTCCCGCCGGGACGTTTGAGAACTGCTCGCACTTCAGGTACAGCGGCGCGGTCTACGGTCTGGAATCGAGCGATACCTGGTTCTGCCCGAATGTCGGAATCGTCGCGCAGAGCTGGACGCGCTATGGCGCAAGCTATCGCTGCGAGCTTGAAAAATACGAAGTCACC
>CACXED010000343.1 GCA_902766575.1 uncultured Ruminococcus sp.
CGAGACGCTCTGCCGCCGCGCTGCCTGCCTCGACAGCTGCCTTGACAGCTCCGACGTCGCCGCGTACCATGACCGATACGAGTCCGGAACCGATCTTCTCGGTGCCGACGAGAGTTACCTCTGCAGCCTTGACCATAGCGTCAGCTGCCTCGATTGCTGCGGTGAGACCCCTGGTCTCGATCATTCCTAATGCTTCCTGTGCCATTTTTTATATCCTCCAAAATTTATTAAACTTCTTTGATGTGAGAATCGCTCTTTTTGGGCTTGTCAAAGCCGCTGATCGTGAGCATCTTCTCGGTGTCCGACTCGGGACGTGGGATTATGTGCCGGGAGACGACTCCCGATACTGTCTTAGCCGCCGCTTCGGCAGCCTCCATAGCTGCTTCGACCGCCGCTACGCTTCCGCGGAACTTGACCACGACTATGAGCGGAACCGGCAGCTTTTCGGGATTCAGGGGCTTGTTCTTGTCAAAATTCTCGACAGTCACATCGGCTGCCTTGCAGCCCGCGTCGCAGGCGACAAACGCCGCGACCAGTCCGTAGACCTCGAGAATACCGACCGCCTGTGACATAGCTTACTCCTTATTTATTGACTATGGCGATCTTGAGACCTTCCTGACGGAGGTTGACCGCAAGCGCCTCGTTGATCTCGTCGAGCGGGAATTTGTGGGTGATGAGCTTCTTCATCGGAAGTCCGATCGCCTGTGCGCGCTTGAGGAAATCAAAGGTAGTAGCGTAGTCGCGGAGAGTGTAGACCCACGAGCCGACGACCGTGATCTCCTTCGAGCAGATGTCGAAGTGGGGATTGATAGTCGCGTCTCCGCCGTTGATGAAGAAGCCGAGCTCGCAGAGTCCGCCGCCGTTGCGGATGAACTTGTAGATGTTCGAGTGAGCGGCGGGAGAGCCGGTACACTGGAACGCGAAGTCTGCGAAGTAGCCTCCGAACGCGTCCTTGACGTGAGCGGTGAGATCGTCGATACCGTTCGTGTCCTTGAAGTTGACGGTCTCGGTCGCGCCCATCTCCTTTGCAAATTCAAGGCGTTTAGCGTTGCCGTCGACCGCGACGATATGCTCGATGCCCATCGTGCGGAGAACCGCGATGCAGATGAGTCCGATCGGTCCGCAGCCCTGAACCACTACGCGCGAATTGAAGCGGAGGATTCCGGTAGTCTTTGCGCGCTCGACCGCGTGAACAAGCACCGCGCAGGGCTCGATGAGTATGCGCGAGTCGAGATCGAGGTCGGAGACGTTGAATATCGTCGAACCGCCGCGGACAAAGAGGTAGTCCGAGAACCAGCCGTTCAGGTGGATATCGTCGTCGGGGAGCAGTCCGTAGACGTCAGCGCCGCCGACGTTCTGCTTGTTGAGGTCGAACATCGTGATGTCGGGGTTGTCCTTGAAGATCATGCAGGTGACGACCTTGTCGCCGACATGGAGCGGCTTGCCCGCCGAGTCGACGGTGACGTTCTTGCCCATCTTCACGATCTCGCCGGTTCCCTCGTGACCGAGAGCGACCGGGATGAGTCCGAAGGGATCGCGCTTGAACTCGTGCGCGTCGGTGCCGCAGACGCCGCAGCCCTCGACCTTAACAAGGATATCGTTGTCGCCGAGCGGCGGGATCGGGTACTCCTTGACCTCGAATCTCTCCTTTTCGACGAGAACGGCGACGTGAGCCTTGTCCGGCACAGCCGACGAAGCGGATGCGGCTCTTGCCGGAGCGGCAGGAGCGCAGGCAGCCGCCGGAGCAGTGCTGTCAGCCTTGTCGCCGAGCATTCCGGCAAGCACCTTTTTTACGATTTCTTCTATATTATCTGCTTTGTAATCCATAGTTTACCTCATTAAATAAACCGTTTTATTCCGAAACGAGCCGTTCGAAAGCCTTTGCTCCGAACGCCGCGAGCGCCGTATCCTCAGCCTCGGTCCCGCCCGATACTCCGAGCCCTCCGACTACCTCGCCGCCGTCGCGGAGCGGTTCTCCTCCTCCGAAGACGACGATGTGACAGTCGTTGGTGAACTGTATTCCGTAGAGCGATCCGCCCGGCTGAGCGAGCGGCTTCAAATCGGCGGTCGACATCTTCAGCGCCGTGACCGTGTAGGCCTTCTGGAGCGCCACGTCGTAGCTTGCGATGAACGCGCCGTCCGTGACCTCGCAGAGTATCGGTCTGCCCGAGCTGTCGGCGACGACCACGACCGGCTTCACTCCGATCCGCGCGGCTTCGAGCTCAACCTCGGCGGCGAGCCTTTTCGCGAGGGAGAGAGTCACCGTCCTGACCGTTCTGAGCGGCTCCGAGCTGTTCTTAACCTCGCTGACGATGCGGGAGATTATCGACTGCAAGTCCTTTTCGTTCATTTCAGACGGTTATTACTTGTTGAGCGAAGCGATGACGCGTCTGGTGATCTCGGCGACGAGATCCTCGTTCACATTGGAGTTCTCGCTTGTCGCCTTCTTGCAGTCAGCGCCCGAGAAATCGCAGTTCGGGCAGGGAGTCTTGCCTGCTGCGAGCACGGGGCAGAGGTCTGCCGGATGCTTGCCCTTGAGACCGAACTGACGGCGGATTTCGTAAAGTCTCTTGACCTGAGCCTCGGAGAGCTCCTTCGGGCCGCCGAGCAGCTTAGAGATGAACATCAGCTGCGCGTAGAACTCAACCGACTCCATCTTGTGGTAAGCGTTGAGCAGCGAATCCGAGTAAGCGAGCGCGCCGTGGTTCTCGAGCAGAACCGCGTCGTAGTGCTGGAGGTACTTAGCGACGTGATCGGGGATCTCCTCGGTGGAGGGAGTGCCGTACTCTGCGATCGGTACGCAGCCGAGCGCGATGACAGCCTCGGGCATGATCGGAGCGGTCAGCGGGATTCCGGCGATAGCGAAGCCGGTGGCGTACATCGGGTGAGCGTGGACGACCGACATGACGTCGGGCCTTTCCTTATAAACGCGGAGGTGCATCTTGATCTCCGAGGAGGGACGGAAGCCCTCGTAAGCCTGCAGAACCTCGCCCTTGGAGTTGACCTTGCAGATGTACTCGGGGGTCATGAAGCCCTTGGAAACTCCGGTAGGAGTGCAGAGGAACTCGTCGGGACCTACCTTGACAGAGATGTTGCCGTCGTTTGCGGCGACCATTCCTCTGTCGTAGATGCGCTTGCCGATCTCGCAGATCTGTTTTTTGATTTCGTATTCGGATGCCATTTTTTTGTCTCCTTGTCAAAAATATTTGTTTTGTCGTGGAATATATATCAGAAAACCCGGCGTTAAACGCTGCGCTTTCGCGCAAAACGGGTGTTTCTTCGTGATTCATTGGCGCAGATAGTCAAGTATCTGCGCTATCCCCTGCCCCGTCACCGAATCGACGAGGAATATCGGGTCGCAGCCCGCGTCCTTAAGCCAGAGCCGGACCATCTCGGGTCTTGCTCCCGGCTCGGAGCATTTGGTTACTATGCCGATGACCGGACGGTTAGCCGAAGCCGCTATCGCCGGGGAAAAGAGCGAAAAGGGTTCGGTCGCCGACGCCAGCAGACCGATCACGTCGGACTCGTAGGAATAGACCGCGAGCGCTCCGCCGAGATGTCTTGTCTGTATGTACTCGCCGGGAGTGTCGACGATAACTCCGCCGTCCTTGCCCGAGCAGCAGACCGACTGGGTCTTCTCGTAGCGTATTGCCTCTCCGCGCAGAGCCTGCGTCAGCGTGGTCTTTCCCGCCTCTGAGCGCCCGATGAGTATCAGACGCTTCATCAGGTCTTGGTCAGCTCGCAGACCGAGAAGCCGAGCGTTCGCTCGCAGTAGTCGAGCGTCGCTCTGAACGCCGCTTCGACGTCGGACAGGCTTCCGGTGATCAGCAGCGTTCCCGAGAAGCGGTCTACGAAGCCGATCTCGGCTCCCGACTGCTTGGTGGCGATGTCGGCGGCGATGATCGCGGTCTCGGCGGGCGACAGAGTTATCATTCCTATCGCCGAGTGCGACCAGTCTACCGTAGGGTCGAGCCCGAGCTTCTGGTAGAGCACCCTGTCGGGGCTCGCGATGATGTGCGCGAGGGTTATCTGCTTTCCGGGGACGAGCTCCTGAATTATACGGACTTTTCCGTCCGTCCCGGAGATATTTTCGGGTATCGGAAATGATGGTTTCATTTTTAACCTCCGATGTAGCAGCTTATCCCGGTCGACGCGCAGACGTTCCGCAGAAATTCCATCTTCGGCTTTTCAGGCGGGGGAACGTCTCCCATGCCGTAGCTCCGACCGAGCCCGATATACTTGTCGTAGCCGAGCCGATGGTAAGGCAGGATGTGCATCTCGTCGACTCCGAGCGTATCATAGGCGAACTCGGCGATGTCGTGCAGCTCCTTTGGCGTGTCGTTGAAGCCCGGAATGACCGGCACGCGGACGACAAGCCTTTTTGCGAGCTTTGAGAGCCGCTTGGCATTCTCGAGTATAAGCTCGTTCGGCACAGTCGTGTATTCCCTGTGCTTTGCCGAGTCCATGTGCTTGACGTCCATAAGGAAGGTATCGACAAGCGGTATAAAGCGCTCGACCGTCGCCCATTCGACAGCGCAGGTGGTCTCTATCGCGGTCGAAAGCCCATAGTCCCGGCTGACCTCGAGCAGCGCGGTCGAGAAATCCGGCTGGCACATACACTCGCCGCCCGACAGGGTTATCCCTCCGCCCGAGCGCCGATAGTAGGGCATATCCTTTACGACCGTCCCGATGACCTCGCCGACCGTCGCGTCGTAGCCGATGGTTTTCTTCTTGCCGTTCTGGAGCATCGTCTCGGGCTCATAGGACTGGGATTCGGGATTGCAGCACCAGCGGCAGCGGAGAATACAGCCCTTGAGAAAGACTATCGTCCGTATTCCCGGACCGTCGTGAACCGAGAACTTCTGGATATCGAATATCCTGCCCTTTACGGCGAGCAGTTGGTTGTTTGAGTCTATCATATCAGAATCCGGTCTGCTCGGTGCGGTTGATGATATCGTCCTGAAGCGACTTCGACAGCGTCACAAAGAGCGCCGAGTAGCCTGCGACGCGCACGACGAGCGACTTGTATTTTTCGGGATGGAGCTGAGCGTCGCGCAGAGTCTCGCGGCTGACGACGTTGAACTGCACATGGCTGCCCTTCTGGTCGAAGTAGCCGCGCACGAGAGCGACGAAGTTCTCAAGTCCGGTATCGCCCTCAAGAGCCGACGGATGGAACTTCATGTTGAACAGCGTTCCGTTCGACGCGATCCCGTGGTCGAGCTTTGACACCGAGTTGCAGGACGAGGTCGGACCGTGCGTGTCCTTTCCGGCGGAGGGCGAAACTCCGTCGGCGATAGGCGTGAACGCGAGCCGTCCGTCCGCGGTAGCTCCGGTCTGCGCGCCGAGCGGCACGTTCGCGGACACCGGGTAAAGTCCCGCCTGGAACTGACCGCCGCGCGGATTTCTGAAAGTCTCCATCGGGCGTGTGTATGTATAGGCGACGTCGCGGGCAAAGAGGTCGACCTCCTCGATATCGTTGCCGAACTTCGGCACGTCGTCGATGAGAGCGCGTATTTTTCTGTAGCGTGCGCGCTGGAACTCGGAACTGTTGCCCTGAGTTTTCTTCGCTTTGAAGGTCTCGCGGATGATATTCTCGCTGACCGGCTTTCCGGCGGCGCCAAGACGCTTTATCTCGTTTGTCGTGAGTATTTCCGCCATGCGGTCGGAGATGTCCTCGCCGAAGTTGTGGTCGATAGCCTCCTTAAGCTCCGCCATCGTGATGACTTTCTTTTCAAAGACAAGAGTCTTTACAGCGTAGAGCGCGTCGGTCATGTTCGCGATTCCGAAGCCCTGCGGGCCGGTGAAGTTGTAGATCGCTCCGCCGCACTGAGTGGGCTTTCCGCGTCCGATGCAGTCGCAGATCATCGACGACTCAAAGGGCAGCGGGCAGCGCTCCATATGCGCGCGGTCGATAGCGTTGTCGGCGTTGACGAGGAGCTTCAGCATATAGTTCATCTGCGTCTTGTAGGCGTTGTAGAACTCGTCGAAGGTCTTCATGCGGGTCACGTCTCCGGTGTCCGGGCCGAGCTGAACTCCGTCTCCGTTTACGCCGCTGAGGTCGCGTCCCGAGTTCATGACGAGCTCGAGCGGGCGGCACATATTGAAGAAAGCGGCGTCGTGCCAGCCCTCGGTCTTGCCTGCCTTCTGAGGCTCGACGCAGCCGATTATGTTGTAGTCTCGCGCGTCCTCGATAGTCAGTCCGCGGCTGATGAGCGCGGGGATTATGACCTCGTCGTTGTAGTAGGCGGGGAGTCCGACGCCGGTGCGGGTCAGCTCGGCCGCCTTGATCAGAAACTCGTGCGGAGTTCCGTTCCAGACTCTGACCGAGAACGACGGCTGCGGCAGTAAGACGTGCATCGTAGCCTGTATGCACATAAAGGACAGGTCGTTCGTCGCGTCGAGTCCCTCGGGCGTCTGACCGCCGGCGATGAGGTTCTGGAAAAGCGAGTATCCGGCAAAGCCCTCTGCCGAAGCCGCGTCGCGGCACTTGTTGAGGTCGTTGAGCTTGACCCAGATGCAGTCCATCAGCTCCTGCGCGAACTCGGGCGAGATCTTCCCCGCTTCGAGATCGGCTTTGTAGTAGGGATACATATACTGGTCAAAGCGTCCGGGCGAGATCGAATGTCCCGAGGACTCGATCTGCAACAGCATCTGAATGAACCAGAAGGACTGGCAGGCCTCGTAGAAGGACGACGCGCCGTTTTCCGGCACCTTTGCGCAGTTGAGCGCTATCTGGCAGAGCTCTTTCTTTCTCGCGTAGTCGGAGCACTTCTCCGCCATGTCCATCGCGAGCTTTGCGTAGCGCTTGGCGTAGGTGATCGCCGCCTCGCAGCTCTCGATCACGGCTTTGAGGAAAGCCGTGCGTTCAGCCCAGTCGGCGTCGCCGAAATCGCATTTTTCAAGCGCGGCTTTAGCCTCGGCGATAATGCCCTTGTAGCCGATCTTCAGCACCTTTGCGTAGTCGACGGTGACGTGACCTACGCCGTTGTAGAAGTAGTTTCCGGGAGTGAAGATATTGTGCTCCATCGCGAGCAGAGTCTCGTCCGCCATGTACGCGGTCGCAAGCTCGGAGGTCGTCTTTCCGTCCCAGTACTTGTAGACCTCGTGGAGCGTTTTCTTGGTCTCCTCCGAGATGTGGAAAGGATCGGCGGCGCGGGTATCGACAGTGTCGAACTCGTCCTCGAGCCACTTGAACGAGAACTCGGGGAAGACCTGACAGCCGCGCGGAACCTTTGTCGCCGAGCCGACGACAAGCTCGTTGTCGCGCATCGTGATCGGCAGATTCTCGCAGATATGCCTGAAAGCGTGAGCGCGGCGGGAGATCATCGGCTCGCCCTCGGTCGCGCGGTAGGACTCGGTGAGGAGCACCGCGCGGTCGGCTTCGATCTCGGGCATATGGTCGAACAGCGCGTCGATCAGCTTTGGTATGCGCGGGCTGCGCTCTAAATTGACGATATGATATTTAGCCATGAAATCAGATTTTCTTCCTTTCAGCGGAATCGTTTTCTCTTAATAAGAGCCGGACGTATTCCGCGGCATTTTCCGTATGACGGTGAGAGAGCGAGAAGATATCGTGCTTTGCGCCGTAGATCGTCACCGGGATCCCGGCAAAGCGGAGCAGCGTCCGGTCGTTCTCGCCGTCTCCGAAAGCGGCGGCTTCCGAGGCGGGTATTCCGAGCGCGCCGCAGAGCTCAGACGCGGCGAGAGCCTTGTCGACGTCCGCGCGGACGAGCTCGGTGACGGTTTCGTTCTTATAGACGGCGTGGAGCCCATCGGGTATCACGGGCTCGCTTCCCCGTCTGCCGAACAGGATGATCTTATAGACCGGCTCGTCGGGCGGCGCTTCGAGCCGCTCATACTCGCCGCCGAGCCGCCGCTGCTCGGATTCGTGCAAGAACGGCTTATTTGACAGAAGACAGGATTTCGACCTTGTGCAGAGCTCGATTCCGTTATAATCATCGGCGGATCCGAGCAGCAGTGAAACTGTCTTGGGCGGTATCGGGTGATCGGCTATCCTGACCTTTCCGGCAGTGCAGAGAGCGCCGTCGAGCGCGAAGAAGATCAGCCTGTCCGCCCATTTTTCAAAGATTCTCCAAAGCGACGGCAGAGTCCGTCCGCTCGCCACGGCAAAGGGAACGCCCGCAGCCGCACATTCCGCGAGCATATGATCAAAAGAGGCGGGATATTTCATTCTTCCGCGCGACAGCAGCGTGCCGTCGGCGTCGCATATTACAATCCGAATGATCTCCCGCCTCCCCGAGTGTTGATATTACCATATAATATGATACAACATTTCTCATAAAAAGTCAAGGAGAGTTTATGAATTTTCAAGCCCCGGGCCGCAGAATTTCTAAATACCCGCGCTATTTCTTTTGTCGGAAATGTCAAATTTATGTTTATTTCATTCGAATTTCACATTTTTTCTCCAAAAGTCATGTCGATTTCACTAAAGTCGGCAGCTAAAAAACGTGTAATTGTTCCTCCGGAATTTCTTCCGTCGGAGAGCCTGTTTTGTTAATTTTAACGATTTATAACATTTTGCTCAGACCAAAAACCGTCCGCGTCGGGCGCGGACGGTTTTCGTCGCTATTTTCCGCCGTCGAGCTCACCCGCCCACTTAAAGGCGAATTTGGCGGTTATGACGGCGATTATCTCGTTGATTATAGCCGCTGCGACTATCGTTCCGGACACAATCGCGGCGAGCGAGGTATCAATGGCGTTCAGCGTGTTGACGGCTATCCCGGTGAACACCAGCGAAACTCCCGAGTGCGGCAGCAGCGTGAAGCCGAGAAATTTTGTCACTGTCGGCTCGGCCCGCGTCAGCTTTCCGCCGAGATAAGCGCCGCCGATCTTTCCGATCGCCCGCGAGATTATATAGATGAACGTATACAGTCCGGCTCCGGCGATCAGACGGTAGTCAAGCGGCATTCCGAGGTTGACGATCACGATAACGAGCGCGACGTTCAGTATCGGAGAATACAGCCCGAGCACCGGCTTCAGCTTCTCCTCCGGCAGCAGATTAGCCGCAGCCGCGCTGAACGCCATTCCGATAAGCAGATAATTCAGGCTGAACGAATGGAAAATATACACGTCGCAGAGCAGTCCGCAGACGGCGGATATCAAAAGGGACAGCAGCATGACCGCAAATCTCAGCCGGTCGTTTTTTATCCTTTTCATGATCATCGCCGAGGGAGCTCCGGTCAGGATGCCGATCACAAAGGGCAAAATCACTATCCCGGCTATCGCTGCCGGAGAAACCGAGCCGCTGCTGCCCGCGCCGCTTATTATTGAGATCACGGTGAAAAACACTATAACGCCGATCACATCGTCTAACGCGGCAAGCGGTATCAGCGTCCGCGTGACCGGGCCGTTCGTGTGGTATTCGTTGACGATCGAAAGCGCCGGAGCCGGAGCCGTCGCAAGCGCTATTCCTCCGAAAACGAACGCCAGATATACCGGTATCCCCGCGATCAGGAATACGACCGCGAACGCCGCGCTGACAAACAGGAAGGTTCCGATCGACTGCACAAAGGTGACGCCGATTATCTGCTTTCCCGAGCCGGCAATTTTCTTAAAAATTATCTCGCGCCCGATCATGACGCCCGCGAGACATTCGACGATTTTTATGAAAATCTTGTAATTTACCGAGTCGGTGATATCGGCCGTCACGACTCCCGCAAGGCAGGGGCCGAACACTATTCCGGCGATCAGCCAGCCGAGTATCGCCGGGAGCCTGAGCTTTGATACGAGCTTTCCGCATATTACGGCTGTGCAGAATATCGCAAACAGCCTGAGCGCGCTTATGACCACAGCAGCTTCACCAGCCTTTCGATCACCGCGTCGGGAGCGATATCGCAGCCGCAGAGCTTCTCAAGCGAGCCGTCCACGATTATCCTCAGCGCCGCTGAATTTTCCCCGTCCGCGGCTTTTCCGGCGTCCGACGCTAAGAGGATTATCTCCCAGAGCCTCTCGCTCCGCTTTTCGGTGTAGGAGCTTATCGAGCGGTTCAGCTTGTATTTGTTGAATATCTCGCCACGGGTCAGCATTTTCGAGTCGTAATAGAGCCGCAGCAGCTCTGTCCGGTCATCCTGGCTGTCAGACTGCGCAAGAGCCTTTGCGCGCTGCTCGGCGTCGTCGTAATACCTTTCGTAGATCGCGAGGGCGAGCGCCTCCTTGTCGGGAAAATACCTGTAGATCGTCTTTTTCGATATCTTCATCCGATTCGCAAGCGTGTCGACCGAAAATCTCAGACCCTCGCTCCTGAGACTCTCGATCGACGCGGCTATTATTTCGTCTTTCATTGGAAACAAAACCTCCTTATTTCGTTTCCATTATACACCCGCCGGCCGATATTGTCAACAGCGGCGAAATTATATCAGGTAAATTATTTATGAACAAAAACGGCGCGCACCCGAGTGCGCGCCGCATATTTTATCAGTGAGCGAACTGGCTCCTGTAGAGCGAAGCGTAGAAGCCGCCCTTTGCGAGAAGCTCCTCGTGCTTTCCGGTCTCGATGATGTGACCGTCCTTCATGACGATTATCATATCGGCTTCGCGTATCGTCGAGAGCCGGTGAGCGACGATGAATGAAGTCCGGCCGCGCATCATCTCGGCAAAAGCCTTCTGAATACGAAGCTCGGTGCGGGTGTCTATCGACGAGGTCGCCTCGTCGAGTATCAGCATCGGCGGCAGGCAGAGCATAACCCGCGTTATGCAGAGCAGCTGCTTCTGTCCCTGCGAAAGACCTCCGCCGTCCTCGCCGATGACAGTGTTGTAGCCGTCGGGCAGACGGCGGATAAAGCTGTGCGCGTGCGAAGCCTTAGCAGCGGCGACGATCTCCTCGTCGGTAGCGTCGGGCTTGCCGGTGACGATGTTGTCGCGTATCGTTCCCGAGCGCAGCCAGGTGTCCTGAAGCACCATGCCGAAGTTCTGTCTCAGGCTTGCGCGGGTGGTTTCGCGGATGTCGCCGCCGTCGACCTTAATCGAGCCCGAGTTTACGTCGTAGAAGCGCATCAGCAGGTTTATCAGCGTCGTCTTGCCGCAGCCGGTCGGACCGACTATCGCGACGCGCTGACCCGGCTCGACCTTTAGATTGAAGTCCTCGATGAGCTTCTTCTCGGGCGTGTAGGAGAAGCAGACGTGCTCGAGCTCCACTCTGCCCTCCGCCTTTTCGAGGACTCTCGCGTCGTGGCTGTCGGGGATCTGAGCCGGCTCCTCGATGAGGTCAAAGACTCTCGCGGCGCAGGCGAGCGCGTTCTGAAGCTCGGTTATAACGCCGGAAATCTCGTTGAACGGCTTGGTGTACTGGTTGGCGTAGGACAAAAAGCAGGAAAGTCCTCCGACCGAAAGACCGCCCGAGATCGCCGCGAGCGCTCCGGTCAGCGCAACTCCCGCGTAAACGACGCTGTTGACAAAGCGGGTCGACGGATTGGTGATCGACGAGAAGAATATCGCCCTCAGCGACGCCTTGCGAAGCCTCTCGTTGATCTCGTCGAACTTTTTCTGCGAGCGCTCCTCGTAGCCGAACGCCTGAACGACCTTCTGACCGCCGATCATCTCGTCGATAAGCGAGGTCTGCTCTCCTCTCGTCTCGGTCTGGAGTCTGAACATATCGTAGGTGTGCTTTGCGATGAAAGCCGCGGCGAACAGCGAGAGCGGCGTTACAAGCAGCACGACGAGGGTTATTCCGGGGTGTATCGAGAGCATGAAGCCGATCGTTCCGAGTATCGTCGCGGCTCCCGAAAAGAGCTGCGTAAAGCCCATCAGCAGTCCGTCGGCAAAGGTGTCGGTGTCGGCGATGACGCGGCTGACGATCTCGCCCGACGGGTGCGCGTCGAGGTAGGCGAGCGGCAGGCGCTCGATCTTTTCAAAGGCTTCGTTGCGGATATCGCGGACGATGCGGTAGGTGATCCGGTTGTTCAGCGCGTTCATCAGCCACTGAGCCGCCGCGATGAGTCCGGTGCTGACGGCGATTTTAACTAATATTTTCGCTATAGCCGCAAAGTCGACGTTCCCCGCTCCGATGATGCAGTCGATCGCGTCGCCGACGAGCAGCGGGATATACAAAGTCAGCGCGACGCTGACCGCCGCTAACAGTATCGAGACGGCAAGCCCCCATTTGTACGAGCCGATGTGGGCGAGTATCAGCCTCAGCGTTCTTTTCCGGTCGTAGCCGGGCTCTTTCTTCTTTGACATTACGCTCTCACCCCATCCTTTCTGGAATCAGACTCGAACTGCGAATAATATATTTCCTCATAAACCGGGCAGCTTCCGAGCAGCTCGTCGTGCGTTCCCGCTCCGACGAGCGCTCCGTCGTCGAGCACGAGTATCAGGTCGGCATAGCGCACCGACGACGCTCTCTGCGAAACGATAAAGACGGTCGGACTGCCCTCCATCTCGCGTATGCTCTTTCGGAGCGCCGCGTCGGTGGCGTAGTCGAGCGCCGACGCGCTGTCGTCAAGTATCAGTATCTCGGGCTTCTTAACGAGCGCGCGGGCTATCGTCAGCCGCTGCTTCTGACCGCCCGAGAAGTTCTTTCCTCCCTGAGCGACCGGCTCGTCAAAGCCCTTTTCCTTTGACGCTATCACGTCAGCCGCCTGAGCCGTCGCGGCTGCGGCTTCAAGCTCGTCGAGCCCGGCGTTCTCGTTACCGAAGCGCAGGTTGTCGGCTATCGTTCCGCCGAAAAGCAGCGCCTTCTGCGGCACAACGCCTATCTTCCCGCGCAGCTCGTCTTTAGGATAGTCCTTTGCCGGGATTCCGTCTATCAGCACTCTGCCCTCGGTCGCGTCGTAGAAGCGCGGTATCAGGTTCACGAGCGAGGTCTTGCCCGAGCCGGTTCCGCCGATGACTCCGACCGTCTGACCGGGCTTTACCGAAAAGCTGATATCGGTGAGCGACGGCGCTCCCGCGTCCTTGTAGGTGAGCGAGACGTGCTCAAAGGTGACTGCGTCATTATTTTCGCGCTCGACGGTCAGCTTTTCGGGATAGGACATCGACGACTCGAGCTCAAAGACCGACTGTATGCGGTCTCCGCAGGCGTAAGCTTTGGTCAGCGTGATTATCAGGTTCGCGAGCTTGATGAGCTCGACGAGTATCTGCGACATATAGTTGTAGAGCGCGACGACGTTTCCCTGCGTGATAACGCCGCTGTCGACCTGCTTCGCTCCGGTCTGAAGCAGCAGAATGACCGCGAGGTTTATAACGACATAGGTCAGCGGATTCATCAGCGCCGAGATGCGTCCGACAAAAAGCTGAACCGAGGTCAGCTCGTCGTTCGCCTTGGAGAAGCACTCGGTCTCGGACTTCTCGCGGCAGAAAGCGCGGATCACACGCACTCCGTAGAGATTCTCGCGCACGAGCGAGAGCACCCGGTCGAGCGACTTCTGCACCTTTTTGTAAAGCGGAATCGACACGAGCATTATTCCAAAGACTATCAGCGACAGCACCGGTATCGCGACCGCGAACACGAGCGCCGACTTCACGTCGATGGTGAACGCCATAATCATCGCTCCGAACACTATGAACGGCGAACGCAGGAAAAGTCTCAGGCAGAGGTTTATTCCCGACTGCACCTGATTGATATCGCTCGTCAGGCGGGTTATCATCGTCGAGGTGCCGAGCGTGTCCATCTCGGTGTACGAGAGCGACTGGATATGCCCGAACAGCTTGGATTTGACCTTTGCGGAGAAGCCGGTCGCCGCCTTTGCCGCGAAATACTGGGCGGTCAGCGACGACGCGAGCCCCACAAGCCCGAGCCCGATCAGCACCAGCGTCATTCTGACGACATAGCTCCGATCGCCGTCCGCGATGCCCCTGTCGATTATCGACGCGACGACAAGCGGCACGATCAGCTCAAACGAAGCCTCGAGCAGCTTGAAAAGCGGTCCGAGGATGCACTCCTTGACGTAACCGCGCATGAATCTTAACAGCTTGAACAAAAAAAGACGCCTCCTGTCCGAACGCCGATATTGTCAGCGATACAGATATTATTATACTAAATCCGCCGATGTATGTCAAGATTATTTTCATCATAATTCGATCTTTTGGCAAAGAGAGTTTTCGTGCAAATGAACCACCGTGCGGCGTATGTGAACTTTTTGTAATATATACCATATCCGGCTTGATATATCCGAAATTTTATGCTACAATATTTGAAGCGAAAAAATGCTATATTCAAGGAGATAAGAAATGAACAACAAGATACTCGCATCCGTAAACGGAAAGGCGATCACCGAAGCCGACGTCGACGCTTACATCGCCGGGCTCGGTCAGCGCGGTCAGTCCTACGACAATCCTCAGGGCAGAGCCATGATACTCGAGCAGCTTATCAACAAGTCGCTGCTCGTCCTCGACGCTACGAGAAACCTCTATGAGCGCGATCCCGAATTCAAGGCGGAGCTTGCAAAGGTCAAGGAGGAGCTGCTCGCCAACTACGCGGTAGAAAAGGTTGTCCGCGACGTGCGCGTCACCGATGCGGAGCTTGAAAAATACTACGAGGAGAACAAATCCAAGCTCGTCTCCGACTCCACCGTCAACGCGAGCCATATTCTCGTCGACAGCGAGGACAAGGCAAATGAGCTCTTAGCCAAGATCCAGTCGGGTGAGCTCAGCTTCGAGGACGCGGCAAGACAGTTCTCCACCTGCCCCTCCGGCAAGGACGGTGGAAACCTCGGCGACTTCTCCCGCGGTCAGATGGTTCCGGAGTTCGACAAGGCGGTGTTCGAAATGAATCCCGGCGAGCTTCGCGGTCCGGTCAGAACTCAGTTCGGCTACCATCTAATAAAGCTCAACTCCAAGTCCGAGCCAAAGGAGATGAAGCTCTCCGAAATCCGCGAGCAGCTGCGCGCAAAGCTCCTTGCCGAAAAGCAGCAGGCGGCTTATCAGTCCAAGATAAATCAGCTCAAGATACTCTACCCGGTCGACAAGCCGACAATGTTCTGAAAAGACGGCGAAAAGGCGATAATATCGCCGGAGATCAATTCCGATCTCCGGCGGTTTTTTATACTTATTCGACTATGACCGAAACTCCGTCGGGAATCGCCGTGATTGTCGGCTCGCTCTTTCCGAGCATATCCTTCGCGATGCCGAGCGCCTCGTCGAGCGAGTGCGCAGGCGTCATTCTCAGCTCGCGTATAAGCTCGTCCGGCGCTTCGGAGATGTAGATTATCCGCGCTCTGCTCATTATACGGAAGAAGATCTGAACCTCCCACTGATCGGGCAGGGTCTCGGACTGACCGCGGCAAAGCGCCTCTCTGGTGAAGTCCTCGGGAGACGCCGCTCCGGTTATCTGGCGTAGGAACGATTCTCCGCCGTGACCGTCGGAGGTGTCGGCGCACATGATGATGACTCCGCCGGGCTTGACAGTGGCTTCGGCGGCGGTCATTCCCTTGACCGCCTGATAGACGTTCTGGTCGAGCGGGTAGCCGCCGTTGGTCGAGATCGCGATGTCAGCCGGCACAGCCCTCACGCGGCAGAGCGACGACAGGAATCCACATCCGGCTCGGTGAGCCTCGATCGGGTCTCCGGCGCAGGCGTAGAGCACCCGCTTTTTGTCGTTGATAACCACGTTGACGATGAAGCGCAGCTTCGCCATCCTGGCAGCCGCTTCCATGTCGCGGTTGATCGGATTTCCGTCGAGTATACCTGTGCGCGCCTTATCGCTCGCGATAAACGCCGAGCAGTGATTTCCGAGCACCGTCTTTCTCGCCGCTACTCCGGGCAGAACGCTCTTGCGCCCGCCCGAGAAGCCCGCGAAAAAGTGCGGCTCGATAAAGCCCTCCGAGACGAGCAGATCGGCTTCGGCAGCAGCGCGGTTGATCCTCAGCTCCGCGCCCGACGGCAGCACTCCGAGGCTGACGAGATTTTCCTCGTCGTCGCAGTCGTGAATGACTATTTTCTCGTTTCTGACGATATCCTCGCCGAACTTCGACTCGAGCTCGGCAAGCGTCGTCGAGCGGTGACAGCCG
>CACXED010000344.1 GCA_902766575.1 uncultured Ruminococcus sp.
AACCGATACTCGGCTCAAGATGCGGACTCGGTCAGAGCTTCTTTCGCCACGCGCTCGAGAACGATCCGGACGGCGGGCTGCTCATCAAGCTCGCGGATCGGGTCACGGGACGCGGTCTGAAGCCGATCCGCTCTCCCGATTTTCCAAAGCTGCTGACGCTGTTAAGGTGGCAGTGCGGTCTAACGGCAGCCGAAACCGCCTGTCTCGGGTCATGTCCCGGCTCCGAGGAAGCCGTTCGCGCTGTCTACGCCGCGATTACCGGCTGAGCTCAATACATAGCGTGAAAACCGATCTGTTTTCCGGACAGGTCGGTTTTATTTTTCGCCTTGAGCGGCAAAAGCGCCCGGAGTATTGCCGGTCAGCTTTCTGAACGCGCGGATAAAGGTTCCCGCGCTCCTGTAGCCGACTCCCAGCGCCGCTGACTGAACGCTCGCTCCGGCGGTCAGCAGCATTCGGGCGCGGTCGATCCGGGAGAGCTCGACATATTCCGCAAGCGTCATTCCGGTCTCGCGCTTGAAGTCTACCGCGAGCTTGGCGCGGCTTACTCCGAACTGCGACGCGATCTCTCCGGCGCTGAGATCCTCGGTCAGCCGTCCCGAGATGTATCTCAGAACGCCGCTCACATAGGCGCTGCCCGGACGGCTCCTTGGGAGGTTTCCCTCTCCACGGCAGTCCTTCAGGATATCGAGGATAACGCCGAGCAGCGCTGTCCGGCGGCTCTCGCTCTGCTCCGGCGACATATACGGGCCTATGTAGTACAAAAGCTCGCCGAGCGTCTCACGGTCGATTTTCATCACCGATACATTCGTGCAGAAAAGCCGCTCCGCGGCTTCGAGCAGCGGCTGATTTCCGGTCAGCACTCCTGCGGTGAAGCAAAGATTATACCGCTCGTACAGAACGTCGGGCGACGCGCAGACGCTGTGATAGCTTCCCGGGAAATGAAAGATCACGCAGGGAGCGTCGGTCTTTATGAAGTCGCTGCTGCCGCGTATCTCGAGTCGGCCGCTGAGCACGACCGACAGCTCGTAATAGGGATGCTTGTGCTCTGTGCTCATTACTATGCCGTCCGAGACCCGTCTGTAATCTCCCGTGACGATATTATCCGAAAATCGGCTCTGTGACGTCATGATTTCCTTCTCCTTTCTGTGTGCAATTTTTAGATCAGGGCTTTTCGGATTTACATTATATCATATATTCTTCCGGAATGTTACTTTTTTCAAGAATAATTAACATTTATTTCACAAACAATCGTTAGAATACGATTGACAAATGACAGTAAATCGATTATAATAATTATTAGTTAGCTAACTAAGTATTCGCGAACCGCTGACCGACCGACTCTTATCGGTCTCCGAAAAGAAAAGAAAGCCGAGGTATTGATCCATGAAATTTCCGGTAACGCAGGAATTTATCGACTCCATCATGCAGCGCAGGAGCGATCCCAACTACAACGCTATGATGCGTATCAACGACGTCAACAAGCTCCATCGCGACATCGTCCGCAAATATTCCGACAGCGACGGTCTGCCGCAGAGCTATAGGCTCCTTCTATTCCATCTGTCAAGGCTCGAGCCGGGAGTAACTCAGCTCACGCTCGTCAAGGCAGCTCACTTAAAGCCGCCGACGGTCAGCGTCACGCTCCAGAAAATGGAGGCCGACGGACTTGTGATCCGCAAGTCTAACGAGCACGACCTGCGGCAGACTCTCGTCTACCTCTCCGACAAGGGACGCGAGATAAACGAGCAGATCCGCAAATCCTTCATGAACGGCGACTCGGTCGCGGTCTCGGGTCTCAGCGAGGAGGAGAACGAAACTCTCTGCAGGCTGCTCGACAAGATCATTGACAATCTTATCAAGGCCCGCTGACCTGATTTTTGATATATTAAGGAAAGACGTGAAACAATGAAGTTAGCGAAATATCTTAAGCCCTATTGGTTTTTCGCGATCCTTGCTCCGCTGACGATGATCGGAGAGGTCAGCATCGACCTGCTCCAGCCCAAGCTGATGTCAAAGATCGTTAACGAGGGCGTTATCGGACATGATACGGCGCTCATAATCTCTACCGGCATACTGATGCTCGGACTTGTAGCGGTCGGAGGCTGCTTTGGAATCCTATCCGCCGCATTTGCGTCAAACGCGGCTCAGTCCTTTGGAAACGATCTGAGGAACGACGCCTTTGACAAGGTCATGCACCTCTCGCTCCAGCAGACCGATAAGTTCACCACCGGCTCGCTTGTCACAAGGCTCACCAACGATATCACCGCAGTTCAGGAAATGGTCGCGATGATACTCAGGATGTTCGTCAGAGCGCCCATGCAGTTCATCGGCGGAATAGTGATGGCAGTCGCGATCAGCCCCAGGTTCGGAATCGTGCTCGCCTGCGCGCTTCCTTTGCAGCTGCTGTTGGTATTCATAATGCTCAAAAAGGCGACTCCGCTATACACGATGGTGCAGACCAGACTTGATAAGGTCAACTCGGTCGTTCAGGAGAATGTCACCGGCGCGAGAGTCGTAAAGGCTTACGTCAAGGAAAAACACGAGATCGGACGCTTCAATAAAGCCAACAACGATCTTTGGGAAGTCAACCTCAAGGTACAGAAGCTGATGGCGACCCTCTCGCCGGTTCTGATGCTGATAATGAACGGATCGGTTATAGCGATACTGCTCATCGGCGGACGCGAGGTTGAGAACGCTATCGGAGTCATAGGCGGCATCAACGTCGGCGACGTCATGGCGGCTATCACCTACATAACCCAGATCCTCATGTCGATGATGATGGTCTCGATGATGTTCCAGTCGCTGACGAGAGCCTCGGCGAGTGCAAAGCGTATCATTGAGGTGCTCGACTCCGATCCGGTCATCGTCGACGCAAAGCAGATCCCCGAAACCTCCGAGACCGGCTCCGTGTCCTTTAGTAACGTCAGCTTCCGCTATCCGAATTCGTCCGGACGTCCGGTGCTCGAAAACGTGAATCTCAGCGTCAGAAAGGGCGAGAACATCGCCGTGATCGGCGCGACCGGTTCGGGCAAATCCTCGCTTGTCAGCCTTATTCCCCGCTTCTACGACGTCAACTCCGGAGAGGTTCTGATCGACGGCGTCAATGTAAAGGAATACGACCTTGAAACTCTCCGCAAGAAG
>CACXED010000345.1 GCA_902766575.1 uncultured Ruminococcus sp.
CTGGTACTTCAGAGAAGACGAGCCCGCGTTGACGACTAAAACTTTCATTATTTTTCCTCCGGATATTGAATTCCCTTGCGGGATATGTTATAATAATTCCATACACTATATTATATAACAAATACTCCGCGAAAACAAGGGGATAAACAAATATTTTAAGGAAATTACAAAATTATATGAAATTTGCGGCGATAATATGTGAATATAATCCATTTCATTTCGGACACGAATACCAGATACGCGAGCTCCGGCGTCTCGTGCGCGAAAAATACGGCTCGGAGACTGTCGTCGCCGCGATAATGTCCGGCAGCTTCACTCAGCGCGGCGAGCCCGCCGTGTTCGGAAAGTATGTCCGCGCCCGTGCGGCTCTGTCCTGCGGAGCCGATCTTGTCGTCGAGCTGCCCGCGCCGTGGAGTATGTCGGGCGCTGAGTTTTTCGCGCTCGGCGGGGTCTCGATCGCAAAGCGGCTCGGAGCCGATATCTTGGCGTTCGGCGGCGAGTCGGAGCTGTCAGTTCTCAAAGAGAACGCGAAAAGGCTCGCTTCACCTGAGTTCAGCGGCGCTTTCACTGCCGCGCGGGAGTCGGAGCCTGGGCTTTCGGCGAATACTCTGCGCGAAAGGGTCTGGGAGCAGCTCTATTCTTCCCCGCTCTATCGCGGCTCCAACGACATTCTGGCGCTCGAGTACCTGCGCGCGCTCGAGGGCAGCGGTATCGAGCCGATCTGCATAAGGCGCGTCGGCGAGAGCTACAATCCCACCGGTCAGACCCGATCCGGCTTCGCGTCGGCTTCGACAGTCAGAAAAAAAATCCGCGCCGGAGAGGATTTCTCGGCTCTCGTCCCCGAAAAGGCGTTCGAGGTCTTTCGCTGCGCTCCGGTCTGTCGGACGGAGAATCTCGATTCGATCGTGACGGCTTATCTGCGGCTCGGGCATAGCTCGATGAGCGGCGTTGAGGTCTCGGGCGGCGTTGAGAACCGACTGCACGACGCGGCGATGCGTAATTTCGGCGTCGAGCGGATAGTCGGCGCGGCGCTCGAGCGGCGCTACTCGGCGTCAAGGCTCAGGCGCGCGATTTTCAGCTCGATCTGCGGCTTTTCGGCGTCGGATTCTGAGCGCGAGCCGGAGTTCACGAACCTTTTGGCTGCGAATAAGTCCGGCTGCGAGCTGCTCTCGTCGGCCCGGAAGCGGCTCGGCAAATTCATTCTGACAAAACCCGCCGATTTTCGTCAGCTCCCCGAAAAGGCGCGTCGGCAGTTCGAGCAGAATTACGCCGCGGAAAGTCTCTGGGCGCTCTCCTGCGACGATGAAAATTGCCGCCGCGCCGATGAATTATTGAAAAAACGCCCAGAAATTTTATAAATTTGCGAAAGGAATTGAAAATGACATACGAATTTATCTCAAAAACCATTTATGCCGGATGCGAGCGCGTGAATTTCACTCTCAACGGGCGGGAAAGCCTCGTCGTCCGCCCGAAAAATCCGCTGCCGGGCAATCCGATCTGCTGGCGAACCGAGTTTTTCGGAGCGTTTGACACGGTTGACGTCGAAATGCTGAAGCGCGGCTGGCATCTCTGCTACCATCGTGCGAGCGATATGTACGGCTGCGATGAGTCGCTCGAGATGCTTTGCGAATTTCAGGATTTTGTCTGCCAGACCTTCGGGCTGTCCGAAAAGGCGGTGCTGTTCGGCTTCAGCCGCGGCGGGCTCTACGCGGTCAATTACACGGCGAAATATCACGACCGGGTGAGCGGGCTATACCTCGACGCGCCGGTCTGCGACATCCGCTCGTGGCCCTGCTCGAACCTCGACAGCCGGGAGGCAAAGGAATGTCTCGGCTGGTACAGGCTGTCCGCCGATACGCTCAAGGACTTCAACGATAATCCAATCGACAAGGCTGAAAGGCTCCTCGGGATACCGATGATAATCGTCGCCGGGGACTCCGACCGGGTCGTTCCCTACCGCGAAAACGGCGAGATTCTCGCAAGGCGCTTTGAAGCGCTCGGCGGAAAGGTCAAAACCATCGTCAAGCCGGGCTGCGATCATCACCCTCATTCGCTCGAAAACCCGATACCCGTCGCAGATTTCATAGAGGAGAATTGCTTACAATGAAGGAAAAATACATCAGATCCGCCGACGCGGACTTTCAGCACTTCGAGGTGCTGCGCTCGAACCGCAACAAACGCTATCACGCCGGAGAATTTCTCGTCGAGGGCGTCCGGAGTCTCAAGGAAGCCAAAGCCTGCGGCTGGGAGATACGCTCGCTCATCTATCCCGACGCAAAGCTCTCCGACTGGGCTAACAGCTATATCGCCGAATGTGGCTGCGATATAAACTATCGTCTCACGCCCGAGCTGATGGCACGGCTCTCGGGCAAGACCGACCCGTCCGAGATGATGGCTATCGTCGCAATGAAGCCCGATATGGCTGAGAGCGGAGTTGACAAAATCGTCGCGTCGCTTCCTGAAAATCCGATGATCGTACTTTTCGACCGCCCGTCGAACCGCGGAAATCTCGGCACGCTGATACGCTCGGCCGACGCGCTCGGAGTATCTTTGCTGCTCACGACCGGTCATTCGGGCGATCTCTACGACCCGGAGGTCGTAGTGTCGGCGATGGGCTCGTTCTTCAAGGTTCCGGCGATGCGCATTTCGGACAACAGAGTGCTCGACGCGCTGATCGAGCGTCTCCGCCGACGCTACAGCGATTTCACTCTGCTCGGAACGACCGCTCACCGTCAGCATCCGATCTGGGGAGCGCCGCTTTCAAAGCCCTTTATGCTGATGATCGGCAACGAGACGATGGGGCTTTCGGCGGCGTTCAAGGAGAAATGCGATCTGCTCTGCACGATACCGATGGCGGAGGATTCCTACGCGACCTCCTTCAACGTCTCCTGCGCGGCGACAGCCATGCTCTACGAAGCCGTCCGCCAGCGGCGGAGTGCCTCCGCTCCCAAACCGCGCTTGAAGTTTGAATAAATCGGAAATCTTACCTCGCGCTCGCGCCGCATTCTGCGGCTTTGTTCCGAGCACACTCGCGTGTGCTCGGAAGTGCTTGATTGATAAATGTAGCTAATTGCTATTTGTTCTCAGCCGCTTCTTTCAGAGTTATCAGCAGCAGTATGATACCTGCTCCGGTCAGGATGTGACCGATCCCCGCGATTCCTGAGATCGCCGCGGACGCTCCGGAGGACAGACTCAGCCCGAGCACCTGCGTCACTCCGCGGACGAGCAGCATTACGGCTGTCATCGGTACGCCGATATTATATATCACGAGAAAGACGCGGTAGGTCCTGAGCCGCGTCAGGTCGCGTCTGTCCGCAAACAGCGCAGTTATCAGAAACACCGCCATTCCGAGCACGAAAAGATGAACGTGTACCTTGCCGAGCGCCGTAGCTCCGGTAAAGCTATTGAACTTAGTGAACTCGCGGTAGAAAACGCCGCCGACCATCGCCGCGATGGCGTATAATAATGATATATTTATACATTTTTTCATAGAATTTACTCCATAGAAGCAGGAAACGGCATGACTCCTGTCACGCCGTCCTGCGATTTTATTTTTATCTGACCGCGACGCAGAGCGCTCCGGGTATTCCGAGCTCTGTGCTGAGCTTTTCGAAGCTCTTTTTGTCGGCTCTGAAAAGCGTGACGGCAGATTTTTCGTTAGCGGAGAACATGATATCTGCGGCGAAATTGAAATCTCTCGGCGAGACTCCGGCGACTTTTGTCCACCTCGGAGCCGCTAATCTCGCGCCGTCGACAATATCAAACGAGCAGACCGTGTCGTGTCCGCGATGCGAGATATACAGATACTTTCCGTCCGGCGAGACTCTGATCGCCGCAGCTGTGCTCTGTCCATCGAAATCGGCAGGCAGCGCGGGATAGGTCTCAAGCGGCTCGAGCCGACCGTCGCTGTATGCGAATACCGTGACAGACGAGCCGAGCTCGTTCGCGCAGTAGACGTATTTCCCGTCCGGCGAGTAGTCGAGATGCCGACAGCCCTCTCCGGCAGGCACGGAAGCGTCGCTTATCCGGTTCAGCTCCTTATCGTAAACGAAAATTTTGTCCACTCCGAGGTCGACGCAGAAGATATACTTCCCGTCGGGCGACTCGCGGACGAAATGCGTGTGCGGAGCCTCCTGTCTCGTCGGGTGAACGCCGTGACCGGCGTGCGTGTCGGAGGCTATGATCCCGCGCGAGAGGTTATTTTTGTCAAACGCCGCGAGATTTCCCGAGAGATAGTTCACGAGATAGAGCCTGTCTCCGCTCACCGAAGCGTGGCAGGCGCAGCGACCGCCGGTCAGCACCGGCTCCTCGAAGTCGGAAAGGCTGCCGTCGCCGTTGATTCTGCAGGCTGTTACGCCCGAGTTCAGGTCGGTCGTCAGCTCGCGCAGCAGTATGTACATTCTGTCGCCGTCGATCGTCAGCCACATCGGGCGGTCAACGTCGTATTTCTTCACAAGCGAGAGCTTTCCGCCGTCGAGCCTGTAGTGATAGATTCCGCCAGCCTTGTCGCAGGCGGCGATGTAAACGTCAAAGTGCCGTCTGAGTGTCATTCGGATCACCGTTCCTTGCGAGATCGTACTCCTTGGACCAGTCGAGATCGCGGTATTCCTCGCCGCGCGGGTCCTCCTTTATGAACTTGACGAGCAGATCGAGCATATCCTCGCTCCAGGTGTTCTTGTCGATCTGAGCCGTCGTGAAGACGTTCTGAGTTATCATCTCGAAGCCGAAAATGTCCTTGACGTGAGTCTTTGCCGCTCCGTCGACGACCTCGGGTACGAGGTGAGCCGGGATAAAGAGCACTCCTCCGCCCGCTCCGAAGACGATATCTCCCGGAAGAACGATCGCGTTTCCGAGTCTCGTCGGCGTGTTGAAGCCGGTCATCAGGAAGTCTCTGATCGGAGTCGGATCGATACCGCGGTAGTAGACCTGAACGCCCTCGACAGCCTTCATCTGCTCGACGTCGCGGACTCCTCCCCAGATAACCGCGCCGCCGGTCTTGGTCTTGGTCGCGACGGCGGTGGTCAGGTTTCCGCCGAGGAAGGTTCCCTTGTAGATCTTGTCGTACATATCAATGACGAGCACGTCGCCCTCGACGAGCGAATCGACGACCCACTGATTGTAGTTGCCCTTGCGGTTCTCTTTCATTCCGATGCCGAACATGACCTCGTGCAGATCGGGACGGGTGGGAGCAAAGGTAGCGGTGACCGCGCGGCCGACGAGCTTGCGTCCGTCGTCGTGGAGCGTGTGGAGCCGGCCCTCGAACTGCGACTCATAGCCCTGAACGAAGATAGGCTTCCAGACCTCCTCGAGGGTCATTCCCTTGAGAGCCTCGAGATATTTGTCGGGCACTCTCGGACGGCCGTCCTCAAATCTCTCGCCCTTCCACTGGGGAGTCATCGCGATAATGTCCTCTTTTACGTTGAAATTCATAGCTTTTCCTCCGGAAACGATGTTATTTTTCTAAAGGAACGCTGATCTAAGGTTGTTTTCGCAGAAAAAACCCATAGATTCAAGCTTTTTTCTGCGAAAACTCGAATTGTTCAGCTTATCCCTAACAGGTCTATTGTACCGCGGTTTCAGCCTTTTGTCAATATGTGTTCGTTTTTTGTCGGTATTTGTTAAAATATTAACGTTCCTCGCCGTACCAGAAGCGGTCGAGCGCGGCCTCCAGAGACTCGCAGTTGCCAATCAGCCTCATTCTTTTCCAGTGACGCGGAAAGAGCCGCGTGTACTGCGGCGTCGCGAAACGGTCGTCGATCAGGATCACGGCTCCGCGGTCGGTCTCGGAGCGGATCACGCGTCCCGCCGCCTGGAGCACCTTGTTCATCCCGGGAAAAACGTAGGCGTAGTCAAATCCGGCCTCGCGGGTCTCGTCGTAGTAGTTCGCGATGATATTCGACTCGGTGTTCAGCTGCGCCATCCCGACGCCGACGATGATGACTCCGATCAGCCGGTCTCCCGAAAGGTCGATTCCCTCTCCGAAA
>CACXED010000346.1 GCA_902766575.1 uncultured Ruminococcus sp.
AGGCGGCGTAGCCGTTATCAAGGTCGGCGCTGCTACCGAGACCGAGATGAAGGAGAAGAAGCTCCGCATCGAGGACGCTCTCAACGCTACCAAGGCGGCTGTTGAGGAAGGCATCGTCGCAGGCGGCGGAACCGCTTACCTCAACGTCATCGACGACGTCAAGGCTCTGCTCGACGTTGTTGAGGGCGACGAGAAGACCGGCGTCAGAATCGTTCTCAAGGCTCTCGAGGCTCCTGTACGTCAGATCGCCGAGAACGCAGGCTTCGAAGGCTCGATCATCGTCGACAAGATCATGTCGAGCGGCAAGATCGGTTACGGCTTCGACGCTTACAACGAGAAGTACGTCGACATGATGGAAGCCGGAATCGTCGATCCTACCAAGGTCACCCGTTCGGCTCTCCAGAACGCCGCAAGCGTCGCCGCTACCGTTCTGACCACCGAGGCTGTCGTCTCCGACATCAAGGAGCCGGCTCACGCTGCTCCCGCAGGCGGAAACGGCATGGACGGTATGTATTGATTTCCAGCCCAAGGTTAAAATACGGCGTCAGCCGCCGGAGCGCAAAAGCGCTCCGGCGGTTTCTTATGCTCGTCGGGGCATAAAAAAAGACCCGTTTCCGGGTCTTTTTTGATTATTTCGCGTCAGCGGCTTCCTTGTAGGTTTCGAGCAGCTTCTGGAGGCTGTTCTCAAAGCCGGACTTTCTGCCCTCGTAGGCGGAAGCGATGTTCTCAACTCCGCTTGCAAGCTGGTCGAAGAACCACATGACTATATGGTCGGTCGAGGTCTCGTTGACGAAGGTGAAGTCGAAGAACGAGGTGCTGTTGACGAGGTCGAGCATCTCGGCGGTCTCGGCGTCGCGGCTGTACTTGCCCTTGAGCGCGGTGTCGAGGTAGGCCGGAACGACGCTCTTGTAGCTCTCGGCGTTGAGCGCTTCGAGCATTACGGCGGTCATTTCGGGATCCTTTGTCGAGAGCAGCATCGACATATAGGG
The DNA here is from genome assembly GCA_902766575.1 of uncultured Ruminococcus sp. Taxonomy (GTDB): domain Bacteria; phylum Bacillota; class Clostridia; order Oscillospirales; family CAG-272; genus Flemingiibacterium. The sequence continues at coordinate 990 of CACXED010000346.1, forward strand.
AGTTCCGTAGTTGAAGGTGTAGTAGCTGTCCTGATTCTCGTCGTACATCGGGTAAGGAATGATACCGTAGTCGGCGGTCATGTCGCGGAGATTGTCGGTTCCGCGGATTCCCGAGCCGAGGAAGAGCACATATCCGCTCTTGAAGATGCTGTAGACATCTTCGCCCTGCATGGTCTCGATATTTCCGTTGCTGTAGACCGAATAGTCGTATTCGTTGACGAGCCGATAAACCTTTGCGTACATCTCGACGAACTTGTCGGTCATGAAAGCGTACTCGTAGGAATCGTCGGCGGTCTTGGTTGCGACCTTCATGCCGCAGGACGGCAGGAGCGCGCGTCCCGCCTGGAGATCGAAGGTATAGCCTATGCGGTCGTTTCCGAGCTCAAACTTTCCGTCTCCGTTGAGATCGGAGAGCGCAGCCGCAGCCATCTCGTTCAGCTTGTCGAGCGTCCACTTTTTGCTTCTGACCAGCTCATAGGGATCCTCGAGCTTGAGATCGTCGATCATTCCCTTGTTGAAATACATCGCGATGTTGTTCTTTATGAGGTCGAGCGACATCGAGCCAACCGCGCAGTAGAGCTGACCGTAGATCTCGGCGCTGTCGTTCCATCCGGCGCACCAGTAGGGCTGGCTGAAATCGAGCACGTCATAATCGTTCAGATTGAGGAAAAATCCGCGGGTCTCGCAGCCCCACCAGTAGTCGGGCATTACGAGATCATAATCTCCGGAATCCGACATGACGTCGCCCTCGAGGGTCTTGTTCCAGAGCGAGCCGTCGTCGTCGAGCGTGACCGACTTGATGGTGACGTTGAAGCGGTCGGCTATCTTGGCGTTGCGGTTGTAGATCGCGTCGTTGACAACGTCGCCGGTCGCCTCCTCGGGACAGAGATCGTCAGCCCGGCTTGTCCTTACGAGCATTGTGAAATCCTTGCCGCCGAAGTCATACTCGCCGAGGTTGTCGGCAAAGGGCTTTTCGGTCTCGGGCGCGGTGGTCTGCTCTGAGTCGGCGGATGTCTCTTTTTCGCCGCCGGTCTCGCCGCAGGCAGCCGCCTGAGCCGCGAGAGCGCACAGTATCATGACCGAGATTGTACGCAGCGTAAATTTTTTCATAATTTGCAAGTCCTTTCTGTATTATTTCACGAATCCACTTTTTTTATGGTAATTCCTATTATATCACATCAAGCCCTGATTGTAAATGCAAAATATTAGCGAAAAATTGACGTCGCTTGCGAAAAATTGACTTTATCATTTGTCGTGCGTTTTCTGATACTCAGTCGGGGACATACCGACCTCGCGCTTGAAGCAATGCGAGAAATACGCCAGATCCTTGTATTGCAGGATAGCCGCGATATCCTTGCATCTGTACCCGTCGGCGAGCATACTTTTCGCCGCGCGTATTCTCTGCGCCGCGAGATATTTCATCGGCGTCACTCCAAGCTCCCGCCGGAAGACGCGGATGAGCGTCGCTTCGTGCATATAGAAAAGCTCCGCGATATTTCCGAGCGTGATATCGCTGCAAATATTCATCTCGATATACCGGCGTATCTTCTCGCATACCGTGGTGTTGTCAATGCTTTTCTGCGAAAGCCCGATTCCGTTTATCAGCGAGAGTATTTCAATGAGCTTTATCGAGCATTGCCTGTACAGCTCGGACAGATCGTCGGAATCGGTTCTGCGTACCATCGTCGTGATGACCGAGGTCAGGCAGTCTCTGATGCGGCTGTCGGCACAGTGAAACACGGTCACGCTGTCGTCGATACCGTAAATCTTAAACTGACTTTCCATCAGACAGCCGAAGGTGTTGACCCAGATCTTCCTGTACGGTTCTTCCGTATCGGCGTAATATTGACCGGTGAAGCCGCTTTTGAGCAGATAGAAATCGCCCGCCGACACATTATAGCTCCTGCCACCCGTCTCGATATGCCCCTTGCCCGACAGCACATATTCAAAAACGCTGACGTTATTGTTCACGCGGATCAGATAGTAATCCGGATTCGCGGGCGTGATACCGCAGAGATTGACCTCGAAAAAATCATTGGAAAAATCCCCTCCGTAGAAAAAGGTTTCTCCTACCGAATTTTTATGATAGCCCATACCGCCGCCTCCGTTCGCTTCTTTATACATATTATAATACTTTTCGCGCGGATTGTCAACGCTGTGGAAATCAAAAAAGCGGCGGAGCCGCTTTTTTGTTATTTGAGACCTTTTTCGACAACGCCGGCAAATTCGTTCACAAAGCCCGCGCCCTTGACGTCGTAGCGTTTTCCGTCAATTTCGAGATAATAGTACGCGCGCCGATCCTTATTTATATAGTAGCGCTCGCCCTCGATGAATACGAAATACTCGGTCTGTATCGGAGCGGTGTTTTCGGAAATATCGGCTCTGATACGGTGGATGTCTCCGTCCTTCAGATAGTAGGTTATCTCCCAGTGATCAGTGCCGCCATACGATATCTCGTGACTGTCCCTGCCGAATATCAGTCTCGGCGGCAGATAGACCTTCAGTTCGTCGGCGAAAGCGCAGGCGAGCATGAACGCCTGACTGTCCGGCTTAAGCTCGACTTCCTTTGCGTCCTTGTCGAAGACGTTTTCGCAGACCGTGATGCGCTCGACATTCTCCTCGGTGATGATTCCCTTGAACAGCTGCTTTCCGACGTTATCCCATCTGTATACATTCACAATAAATATTCCGCTCGCCGCGATCAACAAGATGAGTACGGTGAGAACAATTATAAGAGTTATCCGTCTTTTTGTCATGAAAATCTCGCAACCTGTTCTTTCATATACAGCCAGTTACCTGTACTCGGACTGGTATATGCGTATTCTTGATACGATGATTGATCTTCATGCTCATAGTCTCGATACACATATATACGTCCACATCCGGGATCACAGACTCTTATATAATGCGACTCTGTATGAATTGCATCTACAACAGTCGTATGTCCGTTTCCAGTATCAGTAACATAAAACAGTGCAACTAATGGATACCCGCCACTAATATTTCTTTTTATGTTTTCATCTGTAGGAGTGTAATCTAAAGATTGATAATATTCGCAGTTATAAGTATTTCTTAAAAGTTCCGCGATAACAGTCCTATTAACGCCATTATTAAAAACAGTCTCGTCAGTACTATCAAAGTATGTAGTAGCAACACTATATGCTGTAAGACTCAACTCACTATGAATGTAATTCGCAACCATACCTACGCAAGCTGCCCAACATAACTTATCGTATGGATTTTGAGATAAATAATCAACCGTACAAGAATAATAGCCACTTATCCTTGGAGTAATAGCAAGAGTTTCTTCCTGATCATCGTTTGCCACGAATCCAAGTAGTTCTCCCTCATCAACTTTAGAAGTAACTACCGATTGTACTCCCATCCTTTGTTCATTGGTTCCAATAGCATTTGCGAGGCTAATGCGGTTAAGTGACATATCTTCGTAATTCTCAGCAACTAGCTTTATGTTTTTACCGTTAGAAATATAACATCCATCCGCATCATATATTATCGCAACATCATCAAAGCCACACTCATTTATATAATCAGCCTCGGCACTTGATATCTGGAACTTATTATTACCAAGAGCAGTTGCGAACGCAATGACCTTATCTTGATAAATAATAGGATATCCATAATATGCTGCTTCCATTCCATCAGTCGTAGCTACATATTTGAAGATTTTTTCACCTACTCTCACATTTTCGAAAACCACATCCTCATATTCTGTCCCATCCTTCGTTTTGTCAACAAAGTTTAAGACTTCAATCAGCCCCGCTTTTTCACCAGCAGTGATCTTCATATTCGTTAACAGACCTTCGTTATTTGTTAACAGACCCTCATTATCGGTTGTTGCTCCGATGGTAACGGCAAAAAGCGTACACAACAAGCAAATAACCAATGCCACAGACAAACACTTTCTCATTTTTATGCCTCCATAATATTACATTTAACCATAAATTTATATGGTTCATTTATATTATAGCGCTATAATCTTCATTTGTCAAGCATTTTTTTGATTTTTCCCTTTTGCATATAATTATTGCCATATTTTATGCAATATTGCCATAAAGCATATTACATATCAGTCCTTCTTCTTAGCCGCGTCTACCGGGCAGACGTTCACGCAGACATTGCAGTCCCTGCACTTTTCGTCGTCGATGGAGAATTTGCCCTCGGGGCTGATAATTATCGCATGGAACGGACACTCCACGTCGCAGGTTCCGCAGGATATGCAGATTTTTTGGTCAATATAGTGCTTCATTTTCTATCCCTTTCTTAGGCGTTCTTCTGAGCGCGCTTATGGTGCTTGATCATTCTGAGCTTGACGTAGAGCTTCGGCATATTGTTCACGAGGAAATCCTTGAGATGATTTCTCGCGTTCGCGTAGCGGTCGTGAAGCCAGACGAGCTGCTTGTAAGGGACGTGCTTGCCGGTCACGCGGTGGTCGAGCCACTTCTCGTAGACGCCGCCGATCGCCTTCGGCATCGCGTAAGCCCACTTGTAGCGGCGGACGAAGTGCATGAAATACGCCTCGATGAACAGCACCTGCTCCTCGGGGAACTGCGGCTGAACCAGCGGAACCCGCCGCTGCGTGAAGTCTCCCTCCGGAATGAAGCCCGCCTCCTTTGAGATCTCGTAGAGCGGCGTTCCCTCGTAGGGGTAGAAAATGTTCGGTATCGTGCGGTCGCTCTTGATGCGCGCGTTGAGCTTGATCGTCTTGAGCGCGCGGTGAATGTCCTCAAAGGGCAGTCCGATGATATTGTAGGTGAGCTGCGAGATTCCGTACTTGTGGAACCAGTTCGAGCAGCGGATTATCATCTCGTCGGTCTGATAGCGGCGCAGATACTTGAAGCGCATCTCCTGATCGCCCGACTCGAGACCCATATCTATCGTGTAGAAGCCCGCCGCTTTCATCTTCTTGACCGTCTCCTCGGTCAGAATGTCGAAGCGGATGTTTCCGGTGCAGGGCAGTCCGATCTCCTTGGTATACATATCAATGAACTTATCGAACCAGTCGGGGAACATATTGAATATCGCGTCGCGGAAGTTGATGAACTTGATATAAGGATGCTTTGCGAGCAGGGTTTTCAGGTAGAGTATCGCGTTCTCGGGCGAGCGGAAGCGCGCGTAGATCTTCTTGTTCGGATAGACCTTTCTGAAATTTCCGTTGCCGCAGTAGGTACAGTTGTAGAAGCAGCCGCGGCTGACGACGACTATCGCCGTGTTGACCTTGGACGACTCGAGATTGTCATAGTCGAACAGATCGAAGTCGGGGATCGGTATCCGGTCGAGGTCGGCGAAAAGCGGCGCTATCGGATTGTGCTTGAACGAGCCGTCGTCCATCTTGAAGTAGAGGCTCTGCACATTGGTGTAGTCCTCGCCCGCGGACATTTTGTCGCAGAGCTCGAGCTCGGGATACTCTCCATCGCCGACGCAGACGCAGTCAACTCCGTCCACCGCCAGAACCTCGTCCGGAACGAGCGTGCAGTGATAGCTTCCGCAGATGACAAAGACGTCGGGACAGACCTCCTTTGTCCACTTGATATACTTCTGACAGTCGGGGAAAGCGGTGGTTCTGATCGAGAAGCCGATTATATCGAACTCGCCCTTGTCGCGGAGTCTCTGCTTGAAGTCCTCCTCGGTGTGGAGATTGAGCAGATGCAGCAGCTCGACGTGATGTCCTCCCTGCTTTAAGACAGCGGAAATAGACGCCAGCCCCTCGCTGTAGTTTCCGCCGCTCGTTTTTCTTGCGCAGTCGCGGTCGGTGTAATCGGGGTAGACGAGCAGCATTCTCGCCTTTCGCCCGTGAAGATTTTTAAGTTCCATTTATTTCTCCATTAAGTTCTTTCAATAAAAATATAACGGTAATTCAATTATAACACAGACTTTTCTCTGTGTCAATACATAAACTATTAACTTTGCCTTGACTTTGGCTCCAAAAAAGTGTATAATAAATGTGTTCCAAGTCAAATCTCCGGAGGAGCAGATGAAATACCTTACCAATAACGAACGGGAGCAGTATGTAAACGTCAGCCGTCCCGACAGCTTTTTCGAGCTCATTCAGTGCGGCTATACGCCTGCAAATCCCGAGTATGAGATCTATCGCTACAAAAGCAGCATATATGTACTGGAGTATGTGATCTCCGGCGTCGGATATATCGACTCGGACTCGGGGCGTCAGACTGTGAAAGCAGGGGATTTCTATCTTCTGAAGCGCGGCTTCACCGGACACTACTATCCCGACCCGGACGAGCCCTATCAAAAGATATGGGCTAACGTGCGCGGCAATATGATCGACCGTCTCACAGAGCTCTGCGGCATATCCTCTCCGGCGACGGTGATGAGCTGCCGCGATTCCGGAATATACGACGATCTGCGCTCGATCTGCGGGATATTCGCGGACTTTGACGGCGACGACCTCTCCGAGCCGATGCGGCAGTCCTCGGTCAGGATCGCCGATATCCTCACAATTGTCAGGAGCGGACTTGATAACAGCGAAAATGAGCTCCGCACCGACGCCGTCAGGATCCGCGACTGCCTTGATATCCATCTCTGCGACGACATCAGTCTAAAGTCTATCGCCGACTCCATGTATATGCACGAGGCGACGGTCATCCGCGTCTTTAAGGAGCGCTATGGGATCACGCCGATGAAATACCTCGCCGCGATAAGGATCGAGGCGGCCAAGCGCATGATCGACGACGGGATCCCGATCGGCAACATCGCCGGAATGCTGAAATTCAGCGACACCTCGTATTTCTCCTACTGCTTCAGAAAAGAGACCGGAATGACCCCCGCGCAGTACGCTTCGCTCTCGGGACAAAAAAAGACCCCGGGCAAAGCCCAGGGTCCTGAGAGCTGATCAGCTCTCGGTCAGCTGCCTGCGACCGAGGTCAGAAATCCTCGCGCTCCTCGCGGCGATCATCATAGTCGCGCTCGTCCTCGCGGATATCCTGTCCGCGGCTCTGATTGCGGTTCTGATTCTGCTGGCTGCGGTTCTGGTTCTGCTGGTTCTGCTGATTGCGGTTCTGCTGGTTACGGTTCTGGTTCTGCTGATTCTGGTTCTGGTTCTTTTCGCTGTTCATAATTATGGATCTCCCTTTTATAAACTGCAAATTCCGTCACGGGAATTTACAAAACAAGTATTAACCGATCTCGTTTTTTTATTCTCATCTTTGAAAAGAGGAAAATATATGAAAAATCTTTACCCGCTGAAATTAAAGCCCGCCGTCAAGGAGATCATCTGGGGCGGTGACAGGCTCAAGACCGATTACGGCAAGTCCGCGCCCTTTGAAAAGCTCGCCGAGAGCTGGGAGCTGACCGTCCGTCCCGATGGGATGAATGTCATCGAAAACGGCGAATACGCCGGAATGACGCTCGGAGACTATCTCGCGCCCGAGCTGATCGGCAAGGGCTACTCCGGCGACCGTTTCCCGCTTCTGATCAAGTTCATCGACGCCCGCGACAAGCTCTCGATCCAGGTCCATCCCTCCGACGAGTACGCGCTCAAAAACGAGGGCGAATACGGCAAGACCGAGATGTGGTACATTGTCGAAGCCGAGGAGGGCGCCGAGCTCGTTTTCGGCCTGAACGACGGCTATTCCAAGAAGGCTTTCGACAGAGCTGTGGAAAACGGTACTGTCGAGTCGCTTCTCCGGCGCGTCAAGGTCAAGCCCGGAGACGTCTATTTCATCCCCTCGGGACTCGTCCACGCCATCGGAGCGGGGATCCTGATCTGCGAGATTCAGCAGAACTCGAACGTCACCTATCGCGTCTACGACTACAACCGTCCCGGAAAGGACGGAAAGCCGCGTGAGCTCCACGTCGCAAAGGCGCGCGAGGTCATCGTCGACTACAGCCCGGCGCAGCTCGAAACGCTCCGCTTCTCGGGCAGAGCCGACCTGACGCCCGATCTGCTGGCGACCTGCGATAAATTCACGGTTCACAAATACGAAGTGAGCGGCGAGCTCAGTCTTGACGTCACCGAGCGCAGCTTTGTGTCGCTGACCTTTGTCTCGGGCGACGGAGAGATAATTTTCGGTAAGGACAGCTATAAATTTGCCAAGGGAGATACATATTTCCTGCCCGCCGGGCTCGGAGAGGTCAAGCTCAGCTCCGGGAACGCGGTCTGCATAGCATCCGAAATATAACATCACAGCAGTAATCAATCAGCTCCCGCCAAAAACAGGCAGGAGCTGATTTTTTATTATATTAAGCCGACTTTATGCAACATCTGTTGCTCTATATATAAAGCCCGCGCCTTCAAATTCAAAAGCGACGTTATGGAGCTTTTTGAAAGGAGGTGGGCGCCGTGGGAGGAGAATTTTTTCGCGAAAAAGTTCTCTTTCCACGGCAAAACAAACAATTACTCACTAAATAAAGGAGTTGAGAGGTAGCGGTCGCCGGTGTCGGGGAGCAGAGCGACGATGACCTTGCCCGCATTCTCGGGACGTTGAGCGAGGATGGTCGCGGCATGGACAGCGGCTCCGGAGGTGATTCCGACGAGGATGCCCTCGGTACGGGCGATAGCCTTACCGGCTGCGAAAGCGTCGTCGTTCTCGATCGTAATTATCTCGTCAAGAATCGAGGTGTTGAGCGTGTCGGGCTTGAATCCGGCGCCGATGCCCTGCAGCTTGTGCGGACCGGTGATACCCTTGCTCAGGAACGGAGAGCCGGCAGGCTCAAGTCCGACGACCTTGATGCTCGGATTCTTCGACTTCAGGAAGCCGCCGATTCCGCTGACCGTTCCGCCGGTGCCGATTCCGGCGACGAAGATGTCGACCTTGCCATCGGTGTCGTTCCAGATCTCGGGTCCGGTAGTTGTGAAGTGAGCTTTCGGGTTGGCGGGATTGACGAACTGACCGGGGATAAAGCTGCCTTCGGTCGCCTTTGCGAGCTCGTCAGCCTTTTCGATCGCGCCCTTCATGCCCTTTGAGCCTTCGGTCAGAACAAGCTCCGCGCCGTAAGCCTTGAGCAGATTGCGGCGCTCGACGCTCATCGTTTCGGGCATGGTCAGGATGAGACGGTAGCCCTTAGCCGCCGCGATAGACGCGAGTCCGATACCGGTGTTGCCGGAGGTCGGCTCGATGATAGTCGCGCCGGGCTTGAGAAGCCCCTTGGCCTCCGCGTCCTCGATCATCGCCTTTGCGATGCGGTCCTTGACGCTTCCGGCGGGATTGAAGTATTCGAGCTTTGCCAGAATTGTGGCTTTGAGATCATGCTTTTTCTCATAATTTTTGAGCTCGACAAGGGGGGTATTTCCAATGAGTTCGGTGACGCTTCCATAAACTTTCATATTATTATCTCCTTTGCGCAGGCCATTCTCCACTATTCCTACCTGCTTTATGGGTATTATTATAGCACACATATTCCGGTTTGTCAAGTAGTTTTGAAAAAATTTTCCGATTTTTTTATCTTACCAATAAATATAATAAAAAAGCCGCTCCGACGGTGTCAGCGCCGTGAGCGTCTTTTGGATTACTTACGTTATGCAACGTGTGATGCACTATTTCTCATCGTTCTGATTGTCGGAGCGGTTTGAGTCGACCATAGATTCGCCGAGGATGTACGCGATAAGCACTCCTCCGGCGGTGATGATAGCGCTCACCTGCGAGATCGTCCCCTCGTCCGCTCTGAACGCTACGAGCAGCGCCGACACAAAGCCCGCTGCCGCTGCCCAGAATTTTCTGCTCGAGAGCTTCTGCGCCCAATTGATCTTCATAATATTTCTCCTTTCAAAGCCTTCATGATTGATAACAGTCGTGACCCTATCGCCGTCAGATTTTCACCCAGCTGTTGATCTCGCCGAGAAGTACCCTTCCCTCGCGGATCTGAGCTATTGTGCAGCTCCGTCCGATAAGGCGCTCCGGAACTTTCAGCCCGTTTGAATAAACGTCGCCGCGCTTGATCGTGTAGCTGTCGCCGACCGAATATTCGCCGAAGTATCCGATGTCCAGCCCACAGACGCCGACGCCCGGCATATTCCCGCCGCCGTATTGCCATATCTTCAGCCGCGGAACTTCCATCGGCTTTTCGACATTCCAGTGGGCAAGCCAGATATCTGCGTCAAAGCCGCGCGTGAAGCGGTTTTTCAGAAAATCCGGGTTCGTATACAGCATCGGACGCCATCCGGAGCTGCTCAGCTGTTCGAGAAAGGTTTCAGTAACAGCTGTTATCTTTTCCCTGTCAAGGTCGCCGAGCCATCGTGGACTTTCAACGTCAGCCGCTGCCCAGAGCTTCAGCCGATCCCGATAAGGCTCGATCGTCCGGCAGAAATACTCCGCTTCGAACAGAGCCTCATCCTTTGTCCTCGCGGTCAGATAATGATAGCACCCGAGCGCGATCCCAGCCGCCGAAGCGTTCTCGACATTTTCTCTGAATCTGCGGTCAGTGAACACCCTCAGCCCGAGCGTAGCTTTGGTTTCGCCCCTTCCCTGAGTCGCCTTCACCATCGCGAAATCGACTCCGGCTGTGCTCCAGTTTATCCTCCCCTGCAAAGCAGACACGTCTATTCCGTTTTTCATATCAGTCTCCTCCTTTCTGACGAGACCATTATATCATATGAAGGACTGTCTGTGCGCGTCAATAGCCGCCGGGACTGTTCGTCGGAGATAACAAAAACTCCGGACATAAGTCCGGAGCTTTTGTGTCGCTGCTGTTATGCAACGATTGTGATCATATTGCTTGTAAACCTGTCACGACTGTCCCTTGCGCTTGACGGTGCCGAGCATTTTGTTCACGCCGTAATCAAATCCGACCTTTTCGAACAGCCGCATCACCATCCGCGAGCCGCCGTTGTCCGAGTATTCGTCAGTCCAGCGATCGAGCTCTGTCGGGTTTGAAAACAGCGCGCAGGCGCAGGCGGCGAGCTTTGGCTGAGCAGTCTTGTCGTCCTCGCGCGCCCACCTGTCCTGAGGTCTGAGACGATATTCCTCGATGCTGCTCCGATCCCGGCGCTCGTCGAAGACCGAATATCTGATCTTTCTCACGCCGCAGACCCGCATCAGCCATTCGAGTATGGCGCCCACGTTTCGCGGCTCGGGGGAAGCGGTGTAATCGCAGCTTTCGTAGATCACGCCGCTGCCGCGGCTGGTGCGGTCGTTAGGCAGGAGGCGCAGCTCGGACAGCTTTCTGATATCGTCGCCGTTTTCACGGCTGTCGGGATCGAAAATATACCGCCGTCCCGAGTCGGTCTGCCTGACTGCGTAGCAGCGACCGGTGATATTCCGCGGGACGAGGTAATCGTCCCTATCGTCGTCAGGGCTGACGTAATAGCGTCCGTCCTCGGTGAGGTAGATGCAGAGGCTCCGGCTGGTCTCGCGGAGCTTCGCGAGGGTCGGCAGATTGCGGTCGTCCGGCATGGGCGTCCCGCCGTAGGAGGACGAGACCGCCGACGCCGTATACGCGCGCTCACGGATATTATTATAAAAGGAAGGATAATTTTCGCGGACGATTTTGTCGCTCCGCTCAAGGAACAGCGCGAACCGCTTTTCCGCATCCTCCTCGCTCTCGATACTGTCGATATCGTAGTTTTCAAAATCCGGCTCGTCGCAGTCGCTCTTAGTCATTGTTAGCAGTATAGGCGCTGCGTAGCCGGTTTTTCCGGTCTGGAGGTACTCGACAAAGTCGCCGACCGACTGCGCCGCGATCCCTCTGCCGCTGTAGATCTGATTTTTCGGGTCAAGGCAGAGCACATAGCATTTGCAGATTCTGATCATTCTGAAATGGTTGCTGGCGACGTTCCGATAGAATTTTCCGGTGTTGAGATCAAAACATTCGCCCGAGATGTCGACGAGCGTCACGATCTTATCGCCGCAGAGCACCGTCGCGTTGAAGCTGTTGCGTCCCTCGAGCTCGGTTTTCGGGAGCTCGCGGTTCGACTCGTAGGCGTCGAGACAGGCTCCTACCTCGTCGCGCTTGTCGCCGTCGACGAGCTTTGAGGTGTCGAGCAGCTTTGACAGCAGCGCGGTGATGAGACAGGTCTTTCCCGAGCCTGCCGCGCCGATGAAGCCGATCGCGATGTGCTCGTTCTGCCAAGCCATCGGCGGAACGGGAGAGCCGGCTTCTCCGCGGCGGTTTTTCCAGCAGCCCGGCTCGCCGCAGATCACCGGTATCGACGGGAACTGCTCCTCGCCCTCTCCGATACGATAGGTATAGCCGACCGTGGTTCCGGGACGTCCCATCGCGCTGAGATTGACCTTGATCCTGAAGCGGTATGGAGCCGGATCGCACTTGTCGTCAAAGAACAGGCTCATCACCTTGGCGCAGAAATCGTCGATCCTGCCGCTGCCGAGCCCGCCGACAGAATCCGATCCGCTTATGTAGCAGCGCTCTATCAGCGACTCGATGCGGGAGCGCTCGGCGTCGTTTATAGATTGCCCGGAATCAGCATTATTCGCCGACTCCGCTTCTGCCGACATCCGGCTTTTTAGATAGGAGCTCATCCGCTCGGGCGTCAACTCTTTCAGCGCCGGTACCGCGAGCCTTGTGGATATCACTCCGATAAAATCGGCAAATCCGAGCTCGATTTTCATAAAAGAGCTGCCGTCGCTGTCGGGATTCTCCACGATACGTCGAAGCTCCTCGGCGGTGAAGTAGACCGGAAAGCTGCGAAGGCTGTCCTGCGAAAGGGCGAGCGCCTCGGTCAGGTCGAAAAGCACCTGCGCGGATTCGTCGTCGGTGCTCCCCTCCGGCACGAGTTTCCTGCCGCACCGAAGGCAGATATAATCGTAAGGAAGCTGTTTTTTCTCCATTTTCCACTTCTCCAAATCTCAGGCTCGGGGTCAGCGCGCCGGCGTGACTGATCCGGACGGGCGTATCGCGAATTTTTCTTCAACATATATAATATATATTATAACATCCGGATCGTATATTTGTCAATAACCGTGTCAAAAAAAGCCGAAAAAACACCGGAAATTCCCAAGAACAGTTTTCGAGTGTCAAAGACGGAAGTTGAATTTTGTGCATTATTCTTAAAATTGCTATTTTACGCTTCACATATTGACAAAGCTGTGAGCCTTTGCTATAATAATTTATAGTAATAATATAACAGAAAGGGAATACGATGTCATGAAAAAGCCGCAAATCATTTCAATGTTTCTTCTGACCGCGCTGCTCGTCTCCTGCGGTCAGACTGCCGTGGAAGATCCGGTCACAACCGCTTCCGACAGCACCGTCACCGAGCCTGTCGAGACCGAGCCTGAGTACATATATCCGGACGAAGATTTTGAGGGTCATGAATTCGTCTTTCTCAATCAGGCGCTCTGCAGCTGGGCGAACCGGCTCTGCGTACCCGAGGAGACCACCGGAGATCTCATCAACGACGCTATGTACGAGCGAAACTCGCGCATCGCCGAGCGCTTCAACATCACCATAACCGAGCACAACGTCACAAAGGATGAGATATCAAGCCTCATTCGCAACACAGTTATGGCTGGCGACGACTCATATGACTGCGCGCTCTGCCCGATCGACAACCTGAGCTCGCTTATGACCGACGGCATACTCGTCGATCTGCTGACCGTGGACTCGCTCAACCTCGACAAGCCGTGGTGGGACAACGACGTTGTCGGAGCGGCGACGATCGAGGACAGATGCTACTTTGCATCGAGCGACATCTCCTTCTTCCCGTTTGAAGCGACGTGGATCCTCTACTTCAACGAGGATCGCTTTGACGCGATGAAGCTGGAATATCCCTACGACGACGTGCGCGAGGGAAAATGGACTATCGACCGTCTCTATGAGCTCTGTCAGGCAGGAACTTCGCTCAACGGACAGGACAGCTATAAGTACGACGAGGAGCGGAACGTCGCGGACTACGGAATCATCACTCACGGTCAGGTAGTGCAGGCGCTGATGTTCGGCGGAGGAGAGACGCTGATTACCACAAAGAACGGCACTCCCGAGTTCAGCGGAGCAAGCGACCGCGCCTACAGACTGTTTGAGAAGATAGCTCAGATCACCGGAACCGACGGAGTCTCGCTCGACCGCGACAAGGCGGGCGGACAGGACACCGACACCAAATCCTTCTGCCGGACGGCGTTCAGAACCGGGCATTTCATGTTCATGTCGGAGACTCTGGGACACATCGCCGGACTGCGCGACTACGAGGGCAATTTCGGAGTTCTGCCGCTTCCCAAGCTCGACGAGGATCAGGACGGCTATCATTCGATGATCGCTACCTGGGGCACGCTGATGACCACTATCCCCGCGTCCTCAAAGGATCCGGAGCGCACCGGAGTTATACTCGACGCGCTCGCTTACGACAGCTATAAGAATCTGATGGAGCCCTATTACGACACTTATCTGAATCAGAAAGGCGCGCGCAACGATGATTCCGCCGATATGCTGAAAATCATCCGCGACACGAGGATCGTCAACACCGGATACATCTTCGGCTGGACGAACAGCGTGACCGGATCGCTGACGAGTATGCTCGAAAACGGCGACGCTTCGGTCGCTTCGACCATAGCCTCGGCAAAGGAATCCATCGCGGCGAATATCCAAAAGACGCTCGACAATCTCAAGTAAATATAAGGATAAACTGAATATATCGAGTTTCCATAGAAAAAGAGCCCGGCGCGCCGGGCTCTTTTCTGTCAGAACAGTATCTTCTGCCCGCGGGCTCTGACCTCCCTCGGAGTTAATCCGGTGCAGAGCCTGAACGCGCGGTTAAAGGTTGCGAGACTTCCGAAGCCGCAGTCGAGAGCGATCTCGCTCACCGGCTTCTGCGTGCTGATGAGCAGTTCGACTGCCGCCTGAACGCGCAGGCTGTTGATGTATTCGCGAAATCCGGTATGAAGCCTACCCGAAAAGAGATGCGAGATCTGACTCTCCGAGACGAGGAGATTCTTAGCCGCCATCGAGACAGTCACCGGCTCGGTGAAGTGCTGCTGGCACCAGAGCAGAATCTGCCGCGTTGAATCGAGCTTGCCCGCCGAGACTGGTCTAAGCTCGATTTTCTGTAAAATCAGCGCATAGATAGCCTCCTTGTAAATCTCGGTCAGCTCGGCGTCCAATATATCTCCGGTCAAGTTTGAGCGATGCTTATCTATGAAATCGGCGAGAGCTTTCATCTCGTCGGAGATCAGTTCTCTCGGAATATGCGGCGAAACCGGCAGCTTATCCTCGAAAAATTCGTAGAATTTCAGATTACGCTCTGGGTGGAAAAGCATAACGAGCGCGCGTTTATTGTCAACAGCGAAATATTCGTGGGTCTGATACGGAAAAGCTATAACACCCTCGCCCTCGCCGACGCGGAAGCGCTCGCCGTCCACCTCCGCGTCGAAGCTGCCCTCAAAGGAGAGTATCAGCTCGGCATGATAGTGAAAGTGACGGCTGACATTTCCCTGAGACAGATAGGCGGTCTTTGCGCAGCTGTTTTCGTATTGCTGATTTGCGTCTCTTTTTTCCATAAGCTCCACCTCCGATTTGCAGATTTTGAGAAGTTTTTGTATTGCTGTGAGTAGTATTATAGCATATTTTGTGATATAATTCAAGTACCATTTTTCAGAAAGGAAGTTTTTTATCATGAAACGAATCACAGGAATACTGCTCGTTATGGCTCTGCTCGCGTCAATTGTCGGCTGCGGCGACAACAAAACCGGCGGCGACGAGACCTCGTCCCAGAACGGTACGACCTCGGACGCCGAAACAAAATCAGAGTACGATTATCCCGCTCTCGACTGCGGAGGGGATAAGCTCACTATCCTGAACCCGCAGAACCTTTGGGGTATGTATACCTATCTCGACCATGAAAGCATGACCGGAGAGATCATCGACGATGCAGTCTACAACCGCAACCGTATGCTCGAGGACAAGTTCAAATTCAAGTTAGAGGTCGTTGAGTTTCCGCTTGACGAGTGCTACACTCAGGTGCAGACAACCGTTACCGCAGGCGACGACACCTATGACGCGGCATATGTCCGCGGTGACAAAATAGCTGCGGTAGTCTCGGGCGGACTTGCGATGAATCTCTACGACGTTCCCGGACTTCAGCTCGACAAACCGTGGTGGAATCAGTCGGTGGTAAGCGAGGCTACTGTCGGAACCGATGATAAGGCGCTCTACTTCATGCTGAACGAGCTGTCGCTCTGCTCCTTCGACCTCGTGTGGTCGATCTTCTTCAACGAGAACATGATGGAGGACCTCGGCAAGGAAATGCCCTACGACATAGTCAGAGATGGCAAGTGGACTATTGATGAGTTCAATAAAATGCTCAAATGGGGAACAAATCTCAACGGCGACAGCAGCTTTGAGTTCAGCTATGACAATTCCTCGATCTACGGCTTTACCTCATTCTATCGTATCTGCGAAGCGATGATAATCGGCTCGGGCAACCGCTATGTGACAAAGAGCGCGGACGGAATCCCGGCGCTCTCGCTGGAAAACGACCGATTCTACAACACCGCTGAGAAGTTGGCGAATATCTTCGGCACCGAGGGCGACTACATCGAGGCAAATCAGAACGGAGTAAGCTATGACAAGATATTCATGGCGGGACGCGCGCTGTTCTACGGCGGTGAGGTCAAGGCTTCCGGCGTATTCCGCGATATGGATGACAGCTTCGGTATCCTGCCGCTGCCTAAATACGACGAGAATCAGGAGAGCTATTACGGCTGGATGAACTTTGACACTCCGACGCTGATAGTCCCGGCTACCAGTAAAAATCCCGAGCGCACCGGAATCCTGCTCGACGCGCTGTCCTATCATTCCTATAAGGACGTGCTGCCCGCGTACTACAACGTCAGAGTTTCGCAGAAGTCGCTGCGCAACGACGATTCGATCGAGATGCTCGGAATCATCCGCGACTCGCTCTATTACGACGCAAGCATAGCTTTCGGCTGGACGAGCAAGCTCGCATCTTCGCTCCGCAACGCGATAATCAAGGGCGACAGCAACGTCGCTTCGATAATCGCCGCGAACAAGGACGCGGTCTCCGAAAATATCGCAAAGACCCTTGAGAATCTGGAATAACATACTATTTACCGATGTAAATCATTTTTCGTGCAAAGGGTAAAATAGAGCGGCGCGGGAGATTTCCCGCGCCGCTTTCTCGGTTCAGAGATTACTTCGAAGCCTTGATGTCGTTCTCGTACTTCTCGATCATCTTCTTGAACGTGTGACCCGTACTGTCTTCGAGTTTTGCTCTCGATTTCAGCCTTTGCAGGTATTTTTCGCAGGATTCGCCGGTGAAGATCCTGATGTCAAGCCGCATCGAGCCGTCAGCCTCGGGCGTGACGAAGATCTTATCCACAAAGGTGTCGATAAACTCCTTCGTGATCTCGCCGCTCCGGCAATCCCTCTCGGCGTCGCGGAGAACCTTGCGGATATGCTCCATGTGAGCGCGGAACTCCTCGCTCGAGGATTGCTGATCGCGAAGCCCGGCAAGCTCTTTTTCAGCGGCTTTGATGTCGGAATTACATTCGGCGGTCATAGACTTGAAATCGGCAGGCGTGATGCTGTCAAGCGCGGCAAGCTCGAGGAGCTTGCTTTTCTTTTTGAGCGACAGCTCGATCGAAGCCTGCGCCGCTTCGATTTTCTTTTCGATATTGCCGTCCGAGGTCATCGAGCGGTACATCTGCTCGTATTCCTCCATCATCGCGGCGGAGGCTTCGCGGGTGTCGCGGAATACCTCAAAGAGCAGCGGCTTGAGCTCGCTCTCGTAGATCGGAAAGGACGGGCAGGAGTCCTTGCCACCGCTGATCTTGCCGGAGCAGACCCATTTTGAATTGACATTGCCCTGCTTGTCCTTAGATTCACGGCGATAGTAGGGCGTGCCGCAATGGGTGCAGCAGAGCTTTCCGGTGAGCAGATTCGCGTGATTGCAGATGCCCTGACGGTTCTTCACGTCCTCGCTCCGGCGACGGAGGACGGCGTTCGCCTGCTCCCACAGCTCCTCCGAGACGATAGCCGGAACGAGCTCGCCGGTCTCGTCCTTGAACATGACCCATTCCTCCGGCGGGAGGAATTTCTGCTTCTTGGTGAACATATCGACGACCTTGACCTTGTTGCCGACATAGTAGCCCTTGTATTTCGGATTGGCGATCAGGTTTGACATTGTGGAGTGGGCGATTTTCCTGCCG
>CACXED010000347.1 GCA_902766575.1 uncultured Ruminococcus sp.
CCGCCGAGTCGGGAAAGCCGTCGAGCAGCATTCCCGCCGTTCCCGACATCACCGAGTAGACGAATTTCCCGGCGTCGCGCTCGATGCTGATCTCGGTGTAGGGCATACAGGAGGCTGCGAAGGACTGCAATGTCTCGGGCGACTTTATCTCCTTGAGTCCGCAGAGAAAGACGTAGAGCCTTTGCAGCGTGTCGCTGTCGATGAAGCTGTCGATGTAATAAAAGTGCGCGCGGCGTCCCGCGAAGCTCAGTTCGCGGCTGATGAAATCGTAGTTCGCGCCGATGCCGAACAGCCTGTCGAAATAGCTGACGTTGGCGTCGTAGCTCCCGGAAAATTCCGGCTTTGACTTTTCTGACATAAAAAATACCACCATAATAAGTTATGGCAGTATTTTTCCCCGGCGGATAATTTTATTGCATACCAAAATATTGCAGGATGCCGTTGTAGATGCCGAGCGCCATCAGATCCGGCTCGGTCGCCATCAGCTCCGCTTCGGCGGGATTTGAGATGTAGCCCATCTCGACGAGCACCGCCGGCATATTCGTCTTTCTCAGGACGTAGAGCCCCGGACGCTCGAACACTCCGCGCTCCGGGAAGCCGGTTATCAGCGAAAGCTGACTGACTATGTCCTCTCCGAGCGCGAACGCCGGCGAATCCTCGGAGTAGACGTAAGCCTCTACGCCTCTCGCCGACGGTCCCGAGAACGAGTTCGTGTGCAGGCTGATGAAGTAGTCCGCGCCCCATGAGTTCGCGGCGTTCACCCGTGCGGCGAGGCTCGACGAGTTGCTTGTTCCGAGTATCTCGTCCGGCGAATTTCGCGAGAGCCTGACCTCGAAATTCCCGTTCTGCCGCAGAAGATCGGCGAGGATAACTCCGACGCTGTAGGTTATGTCCTGCTCGCGATAGCCGTTGCCCTCGGCTCCGGCGTTTGGGTTGACCGGGTTGTGCCCCTGATCTATGAAAATTTTTATAGCCATAGAATACCTCCGTTCGGTTAAGAATATGCAGAGCGGGCAGGATTCATGAACCTAAGTAAGGAAACATATGAAAGAAATCAAGAGAATACTCAGCTTTACGCGCAGAGCGGTCGACGACTACGATATGATCGAGGACGGCGACCGGATCGCCGTCGGAATCTCGGGCGGAAAGGACTCACTGACGCTGCTTTACGCGCTGTCCGAGCTGCGCAGATTTTACCCGAAGAAATTCGAGCTCGTGGCGATAACCATCGACATGGGCTTTTCAACGCCTGTG
The DNA here is from genome assembly GCA_902766575.1 of uncultured Ruminococcus sp. Lineage (GTDB taxonomy): Bacteria > Bacillota > Clostridia > Oscillospirales > CAG-272 > Flemingiibacterium. The sequence goes on from CACXED010000347.1 coordinate 1,255, forward strand.
GATTTTTCCGGGGTCGAGAAGCTCTGCGAGGAGCTCGGCGTGCCTTACTCGATCGTCAAAACCAAGATAGCCGACGTGGTTTTCAATATCCGCAAGGAGAAGAATCCCTGCGGGCTCTGCGCAAAGATGCGTCGAGGAGCTCTGCACGACGAGTGTATCAGGCAGGGCTGCAACAAGCTCGCGCTCGGGCATCATTTCGACGACGTTGTAGATACGTTCATGCTGAATCTGTTCTACGAGGGACGGCTCGGGTCGTTCTCGCCGGTGACTTATCTGTCGCGGAAGAATCTGACGATGATACGCCCGCTGATCTACGCGCAGGAGAAGGACGTGCGCTATTTTGTGAATCACCATCCGCTGCCGGTGATCAAATCCCCCTGTCCCGCCGACAAGAACACCGAGCGCGAGTCGATGAAGCAGCTCCTCGCCGGGCTTGAAAGGAATAACAAGGGACTTCGCCACCGGATATTCGGAGCTCTCCAGAAAGCCGGGATCGACGGCTACAAGGAGGGAAAGCTCGTCGTCTATCCCGACGACTGAAAGAAAAAATCGCACACAAAAAAGCTGCGCTCCGGCGCAACTTTTTTCATTTTACCCCTTTATTTTTCATAAATAATATGTTATAATAAATACTGAATATTTTCTGCAAAAGGCATGGTATATATATGTGCGGATTTGTCGGCTTCACGGGGATGCTCGAGAAGCGTAAGGATATATTGAACCGAATGATGGACAGGATAATCCACCGCGGTCCGGATTCAGCCGGAGAGTTCTTCGGCGAGGACGTGGCGCTTGGATTCCGCAGACTGTCCATAATCGACCTCGACGGCGGCTCTCAGCCGCAGTACAACGAGGACGGCAGCGTAGTTATCGTCTACAACGGCGAGACCTACAACTTCGAGTCGCTCAGAGCAGAGCTCGAGGCTGCCGGACATATTTTCAAAAACCGCTCCGACACCGAGGTGCTTGTCCACGGCTACGAGGAGTGGGGAACCGGGCTCGCGTCGCATCTGAGGGGAATGTTCGCGTTCCTGATCTACGATTCAAAGCGCGGACGCATTTACGGCGCGCGCGACTATTTCGGAATCAAGCCGCTTCACTACTATCGCACCGCCGACGGCAATTATCTGTTCGGCTCGGAGATAAAATCCTTCCTCGAGCACCCCGGCTTTGAGAAAAGGCTCAACAAAAAGGCGCTGAGACCCTATCTGACCTTCCAGTATTCGTCGGGCGACGAGAGCTTTTTCGAGGGCGTTTACAAGCTGCCGCCCGCGCACTGGTTCACAGTCGACCGCGGCGAGAACGGCTGGGGAGAGATGAAGCTCGAACGCTACTGGGACGCAGATTTCACCGAGAAGCCCGGCAGCTTTGAAGCGCTCGTAGACGAGATCGACGCGACGGTCAACGAGTCGGTGAACGCGCACAGGATAAGCGACGTCACGGTCGGCTCGTTTCTGTCGGGCGGAGTCGATTC
>CACXED010000348.1 GCA_902766575.1 uncultured Ruminococcus sp.
GGGATAACGATGACGATTTTCGTTTTCGAGACCTGCTACGGACTTGCGAGAGGCTACGCTCTTTTCGGAGCCGCCGTCGGATTCATTGTCTGGAGACTGACCTTTGGGCGGCTGACGCTGATCGTCTGCCGGAGGATAAATCTACTTTTTAAGAAATTCGCGCGGTTTGTGCTCGGAAAGGTCCTGCTCCCGTCGGCAAGAGCAGTCGGACGGCTGTTTGCCGGACTGTGGAGACTGACGCTCGGGCGGCTTGCGTCGGCTCTGAAAAACAGATGGAAAAAAGCCCGCAATAAACGCGAGGCGGAGCGTCTCGTCAGATTCTGCCGGACTCTGGCGGAAAAAACGGAGGAAAGCTATTATGCACTCGATACGAATGAGCATACCGGTAAAGCTCGCGGTATTCTTCGCGTTCGTCTTTCTGATAATAACCTATGTGAGCGTACAGATAAAGTACAACGATCTGAGCGAGGAGCAGGAAAACTTAAGCGCCCGCATAGAAACGGTGAACGACTCAATTGAGGCGCTGCAGAACAAGCTCGCAACGCCCTTTGACAAGCAGTATGTGATCTCTCTGGCAAAGGAGAAGCTGGGCTATTGTCTGCCCGACGAGATCATCTTTTACAACGATCTGATCAATTGAAGGAGAAATTTATATGGAACTTGAAGTCGGCTCGATAGTAGACGGTAAGGTGACAAGACTGGCGGCGTTCGGAGCTTTCGTCGCGCTTGAGGGCGGGAAGACCGGAATGATACATATCTCCGAGGTCTCAGCCGGATTTGTCCGCGATCTGCACGACTATCTCACCGAGGGGCAGACTGTCCGCGTCAAGGTCATTAAGATCGACGAAAATGGGCGCATCTCGCTCTCGATGAAGCAGGTGCCGGCGGAAAGCGCGATAAAGGCTCCGCCGGTCGAATACACAAGACCTGAGCGCAGCACCGACTTTGAGGATATGATGAGCCGCTTCAAGGCTGAGAGCGACGACAAGCTCTGCGATCAGAAACGCCGCGCAAAGCGCCGGGAATGACCGCTCCGACCTGAGCCGCGTATTCTCTCTGCCGCAGAGCGCTCCGGAGAAAAATTCAGGCAGGATCGTTCTGCGCTCAGCTCCGCACGGATGCGGATATTGACAGCCGGACAAGCCGTTCCAAGGGAGCGCTTCGATACCGTCGGCTGCCGGAAAAGGGATTATCATGAATATGGAAAAATACGATATCATCATAATAGGACTCGGACCGGCGGGAGCAGCGGCGGCGATCTATTCGTCGCGCGCGGGGCTTTCGTCGGTCGTTTTGGAGGGGAACGTCCCCGGCGGACAGGTCTCGCTGACCGACCGGATTGATAATTATCCCGGAGTCGCTGAGATCGAGGGCTGGGAGCTCGCTTCAAGGCTGGCGTCACAGGCGGAAGCCTGCGGCGCGCGGATAGTCTACGAGCCCGCGGTAAAGGTCGAGCTTGATAAAAAGCTCGTCTCGACGGCTGACAAGAGCTTCAGCGCCGATGCGATCATCATCGCCGGAGGAGCCAGGCACCGCAGACTCGGACTCGACGGCGAGGAAAGGCTCACCGGACGCGGAATCTCCTACTGCGCGGTCTGCGACGGCAGATTCTACAGGGGCAGGACCGTCGCTGTGGTCGGCGGAGGAGAGACAGCTGTCGGCGACGCGATCTACCTCTCGCGGCTCTGCGAAAAGGTATATCTGATCCATCGGCGCGGTGAACTGCGCGCTTCAAGGTCAAAGCAGGCTCAGCTCGCCGCTTTGGGGAACGTGGAGCTTTTGCTTGATTCGCGCGTCAGCTCAATCGGAGCGGCTAAGACCGAAAGCGGGGAAAGGCTTGAGAGCGTGACCCTCGACTCGGGACGGGTGTTAAAGCTCGACGGGCTTTTCGTCGCGATCGGCAGCATACCCGATACTTCGCTCTACACCGGGCTGACGCTCGACGACGGATATATTGTCACCGACGACGACATGGCGACCGGGATCCCCGGAGTATTTGCCGCCGGAGACATCAGAAAAAAGAAGGTGCGGCAGATCATAACCGCCGCTTCGGACGGAGCGGTCGCGGCGATCTCAGCCGCCGAATATCTTGAAAATAAAGGCATAACCTGATGATACTCAAAAATCTTAGAATCATGACGATGGACAAAGCCGGAATTATCGGACGCGGCTTTGTCGAATTTGAAAACGGAAAAATCATAGCTCTCGGCGAGGGCGAGCCGTCCGGCGGGGAACAGATCGACTGCGGAGGGCTGACTCTTGCGCCGGGCTTTATCGACGCGCACACGCACCTCGGCATCGCCGAGGACTCGATCGACTTCGAGGGCGACGACACCAACGAGGACAGCGAGCCGATCACGCCTCAGATGCGCGCGCTCGATGGGATCAACCCGTTCGACCGCTGCTTTTCGGAGGCGAGAGCCGCCGGAGTTACAGCCGCCGCTGTCGCTCCCGGAAGCGCGAATCCGATCGGCGGGCAGATCTGTGTGCTCAAAACGGTCGGAAAGCGCGTCGACTCGATGATACTCAGAGAACCGGCGGCGATCAAATTCGCGCTCGGCGAGAATCCCAAGTCGACCTACCACTCAAAAAATCTCGCTCCGGTCACACGAATGGCGACCGCGGCTCTGATACGCGAGACCCTGTACAAGGCAAGACGCTACGCCGAGGATCTCGAAGCCGCTGCCGGCGACGACGAGCTCGACCCGCCGGAGTACGATATAAAATCCGAGTCGCTGCTGCCGCTGCTGCGCCGCGAGATTCCGGCTCACTTCCACGCGCACCGCGCCGACGATATCTTCACCGCCGTGCGGATTGCCAAGGAGTTCGACCTCGACCTCGTGCTCATCCACTGCACCGAGGGACATCTGATCGCGGACGAGCTTTCGGAGCTCAGAGTCCCGGCTGTGGTCGGGCCGAACCTCTGCGACCGCTGCAAGCCCGAGCTGCGCGAGCAGACCTTTGAAAATCCGCGTATCCTCTCGGAAGCCGGAGTTGAGCTCGCGCTGACGACCGATCATCCGGTGACGCCGCTGCAGTATCTGCCGCTCTGCGCCGAGATGGCGGTGAGAAACGGTCTGGATGAATATGAGGCTCTGCGCGCGCTGACGATAAATCCCGCACGGATCCTCGGGCTTTCGGAGCGCATCGGCTCTCTGAGACCCGGCAAGGACGCGGATATGGTTCTGATCGACGGATCCCCGCTCTCGGGCAGAGTCCGCGCCGTCTTTATCGACGGCAGGCTCGTTTCAGGTGAGCTGCGGTAATTTTGGTGAAAAGCAATGGACAAGAAAAAAACCTACATAATTTACGCCGCGCTCGGAGTGCTGCTGGCGCTCGTTGTGGCTGTCGGCTCGGTGATGATAGCCGCGTCAAAAAAGAAGAACGACGAGCTCGGCGATAAGCTCGACGACCTCGGAAAGCAGGGCGAGCAGCTGAACGACGCCATCGACTCGCTTGAATCACACAGATCCGAGCTTGAAAAGTCAAAATCTCAGCTCGAGAGCGAGGTTGCGAGCCTGAAATCTCAGCTCGCCGGACTGGAAGCCAAGCTCGCCGACGCGGGAAAGTCATACGAGGATGAAATCAAATCGCTGAAGGCGCAGATCGAGCAGAAAAACGCCGAGATCGCGTCGCTCGAGGCCGATATCGCAAAATTCACGACCGTTTACACCATCGACATCCGCAAGCAGGCGCAGCTGATCGACGAGCTGGTCGAATACATCGAGAGCGCCTGCCCTTACGTCAGGGTCAAGGTGCCGATCCTCGACGAGAAAACCGGTGAGGAGACCGGCGAATATAATCTCGTCTGGACTAAGGTCGAGGAGCTTGAAAAGGAAGCCAAGAAGAACGCCGAGCAGAATAACGCCGAATATGTCGAGGGCAGCTGGCGCGAGCGGGAGGACATCGTCTATCCGCGGGTCAGCGTCTATTACGAGGATCTCGCGACCGGTTATCACTTCGGCTACAACGAGGACGAGGTCTACAACTCGGCGAGCGTGATAAAAGCGCCATACATATGCTCGGTGCTCGAGACGATCGCGGCGGACGAGAAGCGCTATCTGGATTCGCTCGACGCAAAGGGCGAATCGCCCGAGAGAGTCGATAGCGACGGCGACGGCATCGCCGAGACGACCGTGATAAAATGGTCTAATCCATCGTACGATCTCTCCGAAACGGTGATCTACAACAAGGCGACGATGTTCAAGGCCGGTTCGGGAAAAATTCAGGAGATGGACGACGGCACCGAATTCAGCTACTACGATTTCATCAAATACGCGCTGGAATATTCGGACAACATCGCGTATCAGCAGCTGAGAAAGCGCTTCGGCTTCTCGACGATGACCTCGCTTGCGCAGAAGGTCGGCGCGTCCTCGGTTCTCAAAAACGGCAGCAACATGACCGCACGAGACGCCGGAAAGCTCTTTAAGGAGATCTGGCGCTTCGTCGAGTCGGACGAAAAGTACGGCGGAATTATGAAAACCTCGATGCAGAAGGCAAATCACACCGTGATAATCCCGCTCGGCGTCAGCCCGTCAAAGGCGCTGCACAAGTACGGCTGGGATACCGACTCATATCACGACGCCGGGATCGTCATGTCGGGCGACAAGCCCTATGTGCTCGCCGTATTCTCCGACCTCGACAAGGGCGGAGACGAGATCAACGAATATCTTAGGGGGATCGTGAAGCTGCTCAATCAGCTCCACAGGAATTTCTATCAATGACTGTAAAGGAAAAGGTGCTCGACCGGCTCGGGCGGGAAAAGGACTCGATCTCGGGCGAAAAGTTAGCCGCCGAGCTCGGAGTCAGCCGGACAGCGGTATGGAAGGCTATACGCGAGCTGCAGGGCGAGGGATATCTGTTCGAAGCGGTGCAGAATCGCGGATATAAGCTGCTCGCGTCGCCCGAGTTCTCAGCGGCGGCTCTCGTGCGGGAGCTTGACGCCGAGCGGTCGGAGCTTGGGGACAGCCTGCAGGCTCCGGAGAGGTTCGCGTCGCTCGGGACTCTCGTCCTCGGCGAGACCGAATCTACAAATAAGGTCGCACGGGAGCTCGCAGCGCAAAATGCGCCGGAAACGCTGATCCTCGCGGCAAAGCAGACCGCGGGCAGGGGAAGGCTCGGACGGAGCTTTTACTCGCCGGACGGGAGCGGGCTGTATATGTCATTACTGCTCTATCCGGGCTGCGCTGCGGCAGACGCCTCGGTGATAACGACAGTGGCTGCGGTCGCGGTCTGCCGGGCGCTCGAACGGCTTGATCCGAGCCTAAAGCCCGAGATCAAGTGGGTGAACGACGTCTATATCGGCGGGCGGAAGGTCTGCGGCATACTGACCGAGGGTCAGGTCGATTTTGAGACCGGTACGCTGGCGTTCGCCGTTCCGGGGATCGGAGTGAATATCTATTCGCCGTCGGAGGGCTGGACGCCGGACATCAAAAACCGAGCCGGAGCGGTCTATTCCGAGCCTCACGGAGAGCTCCGGGTCAGACTTGCCGCCATGATCGCTGCGGAATTTTTCAGGTATTATCCGAGCCTGAAGATCTCGGATTTTATCGGATATTACCGGGAAAAAATGTTCCTCACCGGCATGGAGGTCACGGTCGTTCCTATCGGCGGCGAGACCTATCCGGCGGTCGTCAGGGGCGTGGATGACGAGCTGCGGCTTATCGTGGACGACGGAAAAGAGTTGAAAAGGTTAGCCAGCGGAGAAGTGTCGCTGAAGCTCTGAGCAGATGTTAATTTTGCACAAATAATTTTACTTTATATTGTGAATGGCGTTTATTGACATTGCCTTAATTTTGTGTTATAATGAATTAGTGAAATAATTTTTACCAATGCTCGATTATTAACACAAAAAGGAGACCGAAAATGAAAATATCACGTCATATTCTGTCAGTCCTGCTGCTTACATCAATTTTGGCGGGCACATTAGCCTGCGGAAATAGCGGAGGCGGCGAAAATGTCACAACCCCATCGGCGCAGGGGGACACGACCGAAGCTCAAAAGGAGACCGGATATCCTTACTACGGGGACAAAGACCTCGCAGGCGAGGAATTTACAATATACAACGTCAAAAAGAATCTCTGGAACATGATCTGCGTCGTTCAGCCCGACGAGCTCAACGGCGAGACTATCAACGACGCAATCTACAA
>CACXED010000349.1 GCA_902766575.1 uncultured Ruminococcus sp.
CTTGCGGCGGTTATCGCGGCGGTCGACGAGTATCAGGATCTTTTGCGGATTTCGGTCGCGAGCGCGAGCAACGATCACCGCTTGGGCGGTTATGAAGCGCCGCCTGCGATCATGTCGATGTTCCTCGGCGACGACCTTACAGAGATCCTCGCGTCGGTCGTCTATGAAACCGACTACGATCAGCAGAAAAAGTCGGTCATGGAGATCGGAGTAGACGTCCTGCCGAAATTCCCTAAGGATACGACCGACCGCAACCGCACGTCGCCCTTCGCGTTCACCGGTAACAAGTTCGAGTTCCGGTCGCTTGGCTCGTCGAATTCGGTTTCGGGACCGAACATAACGCTGAACACGATCGTCGCCGAGGAGCTGTCTAAGATCGCCGATGCGCTTGAAATCAAGCTGAATGAGGGCGAGGAGTGGAGCAAAGCGGTCGGAGAGGTCATTCGCGACACGATCAACGCCCACAAGCGGATAATTTACAACGGCAACAACTACTCCAAGGAGTGGCTCGCCGAGGCTAAGACCCGCGGACTTTTGAATCTGAGAACAACTCCCGACGCTCTGCCGCATTTTGTCGACAGGAAGAATATCGACCTCTACACAAAGCATCATGTTTTCACCGAGACCGAAATGCGCTCGCGCAACGAGATACACTTCGAGAGCTACTGCAAGGTCGAGCTCATCGAGGCGCGGACGATGGTCGACATGATACATAAGGACATTATCCCGGCGGTCGCTGCCTGCAAGCGCGAGTTCGCCGAGACTGCGCTCGTCTCAAAGCAGCTCGGTATCGGCTTCGAGGTAGAACAGAATATGGCAAGCGAGCTTGGCGACAGGCTTGCCGAGCTCTCCGCAGAGCAGAAACGGCTTGCCGAAACGCTGAAGAAAGCCGAGGCTGTCCAGGGCTGGGAGGAGAAATCCTACTTTATCCGCGACGAGCTGATCCCCGCAATGGACAAGACCCGCTCGGCAGTCGATTCGCTCGAGGTCATCGTCGGAAGAAAATACTGGCCCTATCCGACCTACAGCGAGCTGCTGTTCAGTATCTGAATATTAAATTTCTGTTAACGATTTTGTAAAGCTATTGCAAAAGGCGAACAGATGTGGTACAATATTAAAGTACCGCATGGAGGCGTAGCTCAGCTGGTCAGAGCGTTCGGTTCACATCCGAGAGGTCATGGGTTCGAGCCCCCTCGTCTCCACCAAAAAAAATGATCCGAACCCTTTGCAAAAGGGGTTCGGATTTTTGTTCGGACGGTTTTGGGGGATTACTTCGTTTAGAATATTTAAAAAGCAAAGCGCCGCGAGAGCAAATCTCACGGCGTTTTTCTGTTATTCCCGGTTGTAGTCTCCGACCGAGTCGTTCGACTCGCGGAAAAGCAGCGAGACGCACCAGATCGAGGCAAGTCCGACGATGGTGTAGATGATCCTTGCCGCGAGCGAGCCCTGCCCGCCGCAGATCCACGCGACTATGTCGAATTTGAAAAGCCCCACCGAGCCCCAGTTTATGCCTCCGATTATGGCGAGAATAAGTGCGATCCTGTCAATCATGATATCAATCCTTTCAACCTGATTTCGGGTCGTTTATAGTATTGCCGCCGCATGAGTTATTATTCAAAAAAATTTAAATTTGCCCGCGCCGCTTCGACAGAAAAAACAGCCCCGTACGGTGTATAATAGACCTGTAGGATAGGCTCAGCCTGATTTTGGCGCTCAGCCTGTCAAACAGGCCTTATTTTTTATTTCAAATTCAGAAACGGCGTCGAGGTGAGAAATGAGCGTTATCTACGCTGACACACTTTTCGCGGTGAATTTCTCGATGGACTTTCTCTCGCTTTATATCGCCGGAAAGAGCCTCAGAAGCCCGATCAGACCGCTGAAGCTCGCCGGAGCCGCGGCTCTGGGAGCGGTTTTTGCAACTCTGTTCGCGGTCTTTTCGGGCGAGAGCGCGGCTCAGCGTCTGATCTGGGGACTGGCGTTCATAGCCTGCACGGCGGGAATGTGCGCTCTCGCCTACAGCGGGAGGATAATCCGGAGCGCCGCGGTTTTCATAGCGGTGAATCTCGGGCTCGGCGGGATGATCAGCGCGATGTGCGGCTGGCTCAGAATGCGGGGATTGATGCTGACGCCGAGCCTCGAGCCTTTTACGCTGCTCGTCTTTGCCGGGATCGCCGGAGCGGTGAGCCTTATTTACCGTCGTCTGAGCTCGGTTAAGCGCCGCGAGGTCAGCGCGAGCTTCACTCTTGACGGCACAAAGCGCGAGCTGCGGCTGCTCGTCGACAGCGGAAATCTCCTCTGCGAGCCGATAAGCCGACGACCGGTCATAGTCGTCAGCCCGAGCGCCGCGGGAATGGGCGAGCTGACGCCCGACGATATTCCGCCCGAGATAGCGCCGCGGCTCCGCGCGATACCTGCCGAGAGCGTCACCGGAAAGCGGGTCATCTACGGCTTCGCGTCGGAGGTGATCGTTGAGGGCAGAGCAGTCGAGGCGATCATAGCGCCGGTCGACAGCGATTACGGCGGGCTCGACGGGATAATTCCCGAGATCCTGGCATAAGCATTGCTGTTTTCCAGGTAAGCCAAAATATCAGAGAAAGGAATGATCATCTGTATGAAGCCGATAAAATTCGATATTTTCAATGGAATAGCCGAGCGGATAAGCCGCTTTTTCGGGCGGCTGATATCGCGGCCGGGACGGGGGATC